>NZ_LVWH01000183.1:0-47797 GCF_001909045.1 Paenibacillus sp. P3E
TTACCCCACCAACTAGCTAATGCGCCGCAGGCCCATCCTCTAGTAGCAGATTGCTCCGCCTTTCATCCCTCGCCCAGGAGGGTGAAGGAATTATCCGGTATTAGCTACCGTTTCCGGTAGTTATCCCAGTCTAGAGGGTAGGTTGCCTACGTGTTACTCACCCGTCCGCCGCTAAGCTTATCCCGAAGGATAAGCTCCGCTCGACTTGCATGTATTAGGCACGCCGCCAGCGTTCGTCCTGAGCCAGGATCAAACTCTCCAAATTGGTATTTAGAAAGAGCGATTGCTCATTTTGAAACATCTGACGAGAATAAAATATTCTCTATTTTTGGATCTCACTTGCGTGAAATCCCACTCACTCGTTGTTCAGTTTTCAAAGATCAATGTCTCGTTTTTCTTCATCGTCGCTTGTCAGCGGCGACCTTTATAATATATCACAGCACCTTTATTTTAGTCAAGCGTTTTTTAATTTTAATTTTTCGCTTGGCTTCTCAGCAAGTTATCATAGGATACCTTGTCCAAAGGGCCGAGACTTAATGTATCATATATCCACAATCCACGTCAACCTCTAGAACAAAGTTATTTTTAATCCCAGAAGCATCAGCACTCCAGGAAGACCAAGGACCGTTACTGCGCCTATAGTTGCAGGGTTCAGGGGGATGTATATATCTGTCACTAAGCCTGAGAAATTTACCACATAAATACCAAGCGCAGCTAAGAGAAGATGTGTGCCGAACAGGCTGAGCCACGCCCAGCCCAATTTTTTCCGAAAAACAATAAGAAGTAATAAAAGTCCTGATAACACCAGCACAGCTATCGCGACCATTCTCAGCATGATAATCCTCCTTTAGTATTCTTTGGTCACCCTTAGAGACGGGCTCTGTTAAGACCCAGATTTTTTGCATGCTTCAAATGAATCTGATATTTACGCTCTGCCGCTTCCAAAATATATATGGCGTAATCAATTTGATCCTGACCCCGCGCCTCGTCAAACATCAGATGTGCTCTCTCCCACTCGGATTGCGCCTGCTGAACCTCGAGAAACACGTTCCAGTGGTCGTCCTGCTGTCCTTTCTCTCTACTGCTCTGCCGCCCATTGCCCCACCATCCCATTCCTTATACCTCCTCATAAGAATAAATTTGGGCCCGCTCTAAAATCGCGCCCTCTTTTATTCTCATTCATATCGAAACCGGGACAAACTTAGAACCAGAATGGCAGTAAACGATCCGCGAAATTTCTCTTCAGAAATATTCTTTGCCGTAAAAACAGAAAAAAAAAGAAGCCCCATTGGGCTCCTTTATTGAAATAACATGACGCCAGGCTGCTCAGAACAGCTCACGCCGGCCTTCGAGTGCTTTGGACAAGGTTACCTCGTCTGCATACTCCAAGTCGCCGCCTACAGGCAGCCCATGGGCTATTCTGGTGATTTTGATCTCGAACGGACGAACTAAGCGGGAGATATACATTGCTGTAGCTTCACCCTCAATGTTAGGGTTGGTCGCCATGATGAGCTCCTTTACCCTCTCATCGCTTAATCGGGTCAACAGCTCCTTCAGACGTATATCATCCGGACCCAGACCCTCCATAGGAGAGATCGCACCCTGCAGCACGTGGTAATAGCCGTCGAATTCCTTGGTTCGTTCAATAGCCACAAGATCCTTGGAATCCTGGACTACACAGATGACCGAGGCGTCCCTGGTTTTGTCCTGACAGATCCGGCAAGGGTCGGTATCCGTAATATTGCAACAGACCGAGCAATAATGAAGGTTGCGTTTGACGCTGACCAGCGCCTTAGCAAAATCAATAACTTCGTCTTCTTTCATATTGAGCACATGAAAGGCCAGCCGTGCGGCTGACTTCGGGCCAATTCCGGGCAGACGCGTAAAAGCTTCGATCAGCTTGGCTAGCGGTTCTGGATAATACAAAATATCGGTTCTCCTTTGGACAGATGGAGTAAGGTTTAGAACAGGCCAGGAATCTTCATCCCGCCAGTGAATTTACCCATGTCGTTATTAGCCAATTCTTCCACTTGCGTAAGAGCATCATTTACAGCAGTAATTACAAGGTCCTGCAGCATCTCGATATCTTCAGGATCAACAGCTTCTGGTTTGATCTGGATCGACAACAGTTTCTTATGTCCATTCACCTGCACGGTTACTACACCGCCACCGGAAGATCCTTCAATAGTTTTGCTGCCCAGCTCTTCTTGTGCCTTGAGCATTTGCTCCTGCATTTTTTTGACCTGTTTCATCATTTGGTTCATATTATTCATTCATCGTCTCTCCTTTGGAATGCGCATTTAGCGCTAATAGGTTAATTACTCTTTTATGACAACAAGGTCTTCCCCAAAGAGCTGGATCGCCTCGTCAATCCATGGTTCAGTCCGGGTGTCCGGAGTTTCGTGTTCATGCTCCAGCCGGAGTTCCTCTGTACCGGTCTGAGCAGCAGATTTCATCGCAGCTTCATTCCAGTCGCGGAGCAGCATGGTCACGAGGCGGTAAGGTCTGCCCAAACGGGCAGCAAATACGTTCTCAATCACCTGTCTGTTAGCCGGCTTCTCAGTGGTGTCACGGTGAATTGTATTTTTAAAGGCTACCAGTACTGCATCTTCCATAACAGCCACAGGCTCACCGTCGACAAACCATGCATGAACCGTCACCTTCTCTTCCTTAACCCCTTGCAAGACAGCGCTCCATTTCTTATATACTTCTGCAAAATCGGCACTGTCCTTCCCAGCAATAAACTTATCTAACTGGGGTGGAAGCTTCGAAGGAGAAGATATTCGTGGTGCAGGCGCTTGTGCGGCAGACGGTCTGCCCGTATTCCCCTGTTCACCACGCCCTTCAGCAGAAATGGCACCAGACTGCATAGCCAGCTCCAGCTTTTTCTCCAGGGCAGCAATCTGCCGTTTGAGTAGCTCCAATTCACCAGAGTCCACGGCTGCAGCGTTACCGCCGGCTTGATTGGAAACGGAAGTAAAGGAATGCGGAGAGACCTCTTGCGGATTAGCTTCCTGCTGTTGCAGGCTGCACAGCTTCATCAGCGCTACTTCAAACAAGGTCTGCGGATGGGTCGCATATTTCATTTCACCCAGATAACGGGTTAGTGTCTCTACGATCAGAAACAGCCGGTCCCTAGAAAATGCTGCCGCCATATCACGGAACTCTGCTGGATTCAGCACCCGGTCCGTTAGTTGATCGGCCCCTGGGACCATCTTGATCATAAGCAAATCACGGAAATAGTACAGCAGGTTCTCCAGACATTTATCAGCACTCTTACCCTCATGCATAAGCTGCTCAACAAGTTCCAAAAGAAGTCCCATATCCCCATCCAGAATGGCCGTTGCCAGGCGAGCGAACTGTTCGGAAGGAATCCCCCCGGTCATGCCTAACACCTGCTGATAGGTAACCTGGCCATCTGTAAAGGATGAAATTTGGTCCAGTATACTAAGCGCATCACGCATTCCACCATCGGAAAGTCGGGCAATATACTGCAGAGCATCTGTGTCTGCGGAAATACCTTCCTTCTGGCAGATCACTGCTAAGTGTGCTGTCTGCTCCTCCAGTGACACCCTGCGAAAATCAAAGCGCTGGCAGCGGGAAATAATCGTTGCCGGTAATTTATGAGGCTCTGTCGTCGCCAGAATAAACATTACATGGGGAGGCGGTTCTTCCAGTGTCTTCAGCAGCGCATTAAAAGCCTCTGTAGTCAGCATATGCACTTCATCAATGATATACACTTTGCGGCGAACTTCGGTAGGTGCATATTTCACCTTATCCCGGAGATCACGTATTTCCTCAACGCCCCGATTTGACGCTGCGTCAATCTCCTGCACATCCATGACGTTACCCGCAGTGATCCGCAGGCATGAGGGACACTCGTTGCAGGGTTCCGGACCCTCGATGCGTTCGCAATTGACCGCTTTGGCGAGAACCTTGGCGGCACTTGTCTTGCCGGTCCCGCGCGGTCCGCTGAACAGGTAGGCATGCGAAACCCGCTGTTCGCGAATTGCATTCTGCAGCGTCTGAATTATGTGCTGTTGCCCTACCATGTCATGAAACGACTGCGGCCGCCAGGCACGATACAGCGCGATATGTTCCACTATGCATTACCCTCTCTTAGGCTGCCGCTTTCGGCATTTGTCGCTAATTTATTATACTATATCCACTAGACTTTGACCAAAAACAAAAAAGCATCTTTGCTTGTGGCAAAGATACTGTAATGGACAATATGTTAAACCGTGCACCTGTTATTGATGGCTGCGATCCAAGCGGCAACCCTACAACACTGCTCGGGCTAGGCCACCCTCCGGCACAAGAGTAAACTTACTTATGGCTGCTTCCTTCCGGACCTGACCAGGTTCATAAGCACTCATTGCGGAGGACCCAACCGTCAACACAGCCCGTAGGAACCAAGGCCTCACATCGACAGCACCTCTAACAGGAATTCAACCTCGCTACAGCGGATTGCGAGTTACAGGGCACCGCTACCTCCCCGTCTAGCACGGCGAAGATAAGTATAGCTTACACCCGGACAAAAATCAACTCCAGATGAAACTCCAAATAAAGGAGAAGCCCCCGGACGCCATGTCCGGGGGCTGGACTAATCCATAACCGCCTATGTGGTTACTCCATTAGATGCCATACTTTTTCTTGAATTTATCAACACGGCCACCGGCATCCATGAACTTCTGCTTACCTGTATAGAACGGGTGGCAGCTGGAGCAAATTTCGACGCGCAGCTCTGATTTCACAGAACCGGCTTCGAATGTATTGCCACATGCACAGGTTACCTTGGTTACATTGTACTTAGGTTGAATAACGGATTGCATATAAACCTCACCTCTCGTGCCCTAGGCCTCATGCGGACCTAGAGTTAATAAAATATCTAAGCGGTATTTTAGCACGAAAGGCCTGGCTCTGCAATATGTCTAGTTCCTGGTTGTTTGCGGTTATATTTGCACACGCCGCTGCTTGGCCCGGGCCAAATCCGCCGGCGGTACATGTGTATATGAACCAATAACAACACCAGGAAGTTCCTCGCGGAAGATCTCCAGCATCGTCTTCATTCCCAGTATCTCACCTTGAGCCGGTGGAATTAATTCCAAATAGCTCTCAGGATCAATATTAAGGTTGCGCATTTGGATCAGCTTCAGATCTGTACGTCTAACGAATTCCACCATCGCTTCAATCTCCTCCTCACGGTCGGTAACCCCCGGGAAGATCAAATAATTGATCGATGTATACACACCTTGTGAAGCTGCGTATTTCAAAGATTTCTCCACATTTGCCAGCGTATAGCCGCGCGGCTTGTAATAGGCATTATAATGGTCATCCAGTGCACTTATTGTGCTGACACGCATTAAATCCAGTCCAGCATCAACTATACCGCGGATATGATCGCTTAAGCCGGCGTTAGTATTGATGTTGATATAACCCATATCTGTAATGGAACGCACCTCACGAATAGACTCAATAATGAGCTTCGCCTGTGTGGATGGTTCCCCTTCACAGCCCTGACCGAAGCTGATAATGGACTGGGGTGTTTTTAGATGCTCCAGCATAACCTCTGAAATCTCATTCACCGTGGGACGGAAATTCATTCGTGTCTGAGGGGATACAAAGCCGCTGTCGTCAGGCTGTTCGGAGATACAGCCGAAGCATCCGGCATTGCACGAATAGGAGACAGGAACCGCCCCCTCCCAGCGTCCCAGAAAGGTGTTAGAAGAGGTCAGGCATTCGTAGCCCAGCGCACAATTGGAGAGATGATCGTATAGACGGTTCTCCGGGTACTTGGCGGTTAAACTGCCTACTCCCACCTCTACATCTTCCCGATCACAATTAAGCGGATTCCACTGCTCCGGGTCATCCGTAAGATCGGCGGCCACATAGAAGCCGCCATCTTTCCACACTACTGCTGAATAACCGAAGAGTGGAAGCTTATACGACTTGTCTGTCTTGACATACCCAGGAAGACACAAACGGGTAAAGCCTTGCGGAAGCAAGGCCCCGACAGCTTGTGAGCCTTCCGGAAGCGGCAGCATCTCACCCGTCTCAGGGTTCATACCTACCGCCCGCGTGTTAGGCAGACCTACCAGGGTAGCACCCTCCGGCAGCGGTATTAATTCTTCCTCTAGCATCTCAACAATCATATCCCCGCTGCGGGCCAGCCCATACAGCTCGGGATGATCATATACGTTTCCTTGCCCGTCGGCATATACCAAATACATGTTAGTCTCCTTATTATCGTTTCTTAGGTGGTAGGAACAGACGGCGTCTTCGGCCGGGTGGTACGGCGTGCGGATGAGCCGCTGTTCGAGGTACCTCCATTGCTGGCTGTTCCGCTTGGTGATGAGGACTCTTTGTTTCCGGCAACGTCAAAGGACGCCAGGAATTCAGCATTTGTCTTGCTGTCACGCAGCTTTTTTAGGAAGCCTTCAACAAAGTCATACGATTCGTTCATATTCTTACGAATTGCCCAAATGGTATCCAGCTCTTCCTTGCTCAGCAGCACCTCTTCGCGGCGTGTGCCGGAACGGCGTATATCGATGGCCGGGAAAATACGGCGCTCTGCCAGCTTACGGTCCAAGTGAAGCTCCATGTTCCCTGTACCTTTAAATTCTTCATAAATGATATCATCCATACGCGATCCTGTATCAATAAGCGCTGTGGCAAGTATAGTCAAGCTTCCGCCTTCCTCCACATTCCGCGCTGACCCGAAAAAACGCTTGGGACGATGGAACGCGGCCGGATCAATCCCGCCACTCAGTGTACGTCCGGACGGGGGGACAACCAGATTGTAGGCACGCGCTAGCCGGGTAATACTGTCCAGCAAAATAACAACATCCTTCTTATGCTCTACTAACCGCAAAGCCCGCTGCAATACAAGTTCAGCTACTTTGATATGATTCTCTGGAAGTTCATCAAACGTAGACGCCACAACTTCGCCCTTCACGGAACGCTGCATATCCGTTACTTCCTCGGGACGTTCATCAATGAGCAGTACGAACAGGGCAATTTCAGGATTGTTAGTGGAAATGCTGTTGGCAATTTCTTTTAAGAGGAGCGTTTTCCCTGCTTTGGGAGGTGCTACAATCAAACCGCGCTGCCCCAGGCCAACAGGAGCAAGCAAATCCATTATTCGTGTGGACAAGTGTGTAGGGGATGTTTCAAGTGGCAGCTTATCTTGCGGATAAAGAGGTGTTAGCGCCGGGAAATGCAAACGCTCTGCTGCACTGGCAGGATTCTCGCCGTTGACGGCATTGACTTGAAGCAATCCGAAGTAGCGTTCATTCTCTTTAGGTGTTCGGCATTTGCCCGATACAAGGTCGCCGCTTCTGAGGTCAAACTTGCGGATCTGCGAAGCTGAAATATAAATGTCTTCCGCGCTGGGCAAATAATTGATCGGTCTAAGGAAACCATAGCCTTCCGGTAAAATCTCGAGAACGCCTTCCATAAACATGAGCCCGCTCTGTTCTGCCTGCGCCCGGAGGATGGCAAAAATCAGTTCCCGCTTTTTAAGCGTCCCGTAGTATGGAATCTGGTATTTTTTCGCCAGTTTATACAAATCGGTCAGCTTCATTTCTTCCAAATCGGAAATTTGAAGATCCATGTAATAACCACCTATTCAATTTTTATGATAAGTTCTTCTAGCAGGTTAACCAGCAAAAAATAGGAGTCTATTAAATTGCTTATTAGGATAGCATTACCCATTCTGGAAGAGGATATGCAGTTCGAGAGCAAAAAACACCTCTTCCAGGACATCGGTTAAACCTGATTTATTCGTTTTCACGCCATACTTTGGCTCCCAAATTACGCAAATTGCTAACTAAATTGTCGTAACCACGGTCTATATACTCCACACCCGTGACCTCAGTAATTCCTTCCTCTACCGTCAAGCCGGCAATCACAAGTGCTGCACCTGCACGCAGATCGGCAGCCTTAACCTTCGCAGCATTCAGCTTACTTCCTTCAATGATGGCAGAACGGCCTTCCACACGGATTTTGGCGCCCATTCGCACCAGTTCAGGCACATGCTTAAATCGGTTGCTGTATACAAAATCGCTGAGTACACTAACGCCTTCTGCCTGGGTAAGCATACTCGTCATTGGAGATTGCAAATCGGTGGCAAAACCGGGGTATATCAGTGCTTTGACATCAGCATGCTCGTATTTAGCTTTGCCGATGACGCGGATACTCTCATCCAGTTCTTCGATATCTACGCCCATCTCAAGCAACTTGGCCGTGAGTGCCTCCAAATGCTTGGGAATTACATTATCTATCAATACATTGCCGCGCGTAGCCGCAGCAGCAATCATATATGTTCCAGCTTGAATACGATCGGGTATGATGGAGTGACGGCAACCATGCATTTCCGTAACACCTTCGATCCGGATCGTTTCGGTACCAGCGCCTTTTATAACAGCGCCCATGGAGTTCAGGAGAGTAGCTACATCTATAATCTCAGGCTCTTTAGCCGCATTTTCGATGATTGTTGAGCCCTTGGCACGTGAAGCCGCAAGCATGATGTTAATAGTGGCACCTACGCTAGATACGTCTAAATAAATTTTGGCACCGCGCAGTTCTTTGGCATACAGATGAATAGAGCCATGATCGTTGGTCACAGTCGCACCTAGCGCTTCAAAGCCCTTAATGTGCTGGTCAATTGGACGAGGCTCAAAATTGCAGCCGCCAGGAAGACCAATTGTCGCTTCCTTGAACCTTCCAAGGAGTGCTCCCATCATGTAGTATGAAGCCCGGAGTTTCTTGACTGGTCCGTTAGGCATTGGGATGGATACGATACGGGAGGGATTAATTCTCATCTGGCTGCCTGTCCAGGAGACTGTGGCTCCAAGCTCTTCCAGAATTTCGGAATATACAGCTACATCACTAAGGGACGGCAAGTTATCCAGAACAACTTCAGACTCGGCCAAGATCGCCGCAGGGATAAGCGCAATTGCGCTATTCTTCGCTCCACTGATGGTCACGACGCCTTCTAAAGGACGTCCACCGCCAATCATTAATTTTTCCATAAATTTATCCGGTTCCCCCTACGTGTATTGCAGCTTGCCCTGGCAATACCTGCTGTGGCTAAGCTTAATTATAACGATTAGAAACGGATGCGCCGCCCTTACAACAAGGACGGCACCCGTTTCAACAGTAAATACAAGGACTGGTTACCACCATAGGTAAATAACTCCTTATATTAAACGGAAAGACACCGGCTAGGCGGTGCTTTCCATATCACGACTATTCAGCTTAAAGACAGCTCTACAGAGCCTGTCCATTTGCGTCATAAATATATTAGGCTTTGTTGCTGGAACCGAACTCACGGATTTTGCCGATAACGGTTTGTTTGATAGCTTCGCGGCCTGGTGCGATGAATACACGAGGATCATAAGCATCCGGTTTAGCAGCCAGTACTTCGCGAACAACCTTAGCAAATGCGATTTGGTTCTCAGTGTTCACGTTGATTTTGGAAGTACCCAGAGATATGGATTTCTTGATGTCATGCTCAGGAATACCAGTACCGCCGTGGAGAACGAGCGGAAGCTTAACTGCATCGCGGATTTCTTCCATTTCTTTGAATCCGAGGTTAGGCTCACCATGGTAAGGACCGTGTACGGAACCAAGTGCAGGAGCCAAAGTGTCAACGCCAGTTTCTTTAACAAGGCTTACACATTCGTTAAGGTCTGCATATTGAATGCCGCCGATTACGTCGTCTTCCTGTCCGCCTACAGTTCCTACTTCTGCTTCTACAGATACACCTTTAGCATGAGCATATTCAACGACTTTTTTGGTCATTTCAATGTTCTCGCTGATTGGGTGGTGGGAACCATCGATCATTACGGATGTAAATCCGGCGTCGATTGCGTCTTTACATTTGTCAAAGCTTGAACCGTGATCCAGGTGAATAGCAACAGGAACGGTGATTTTCATGTCATGAACAAGACCTTCAACCATCTTAACTACTGTGTAAAAGCCGCCCATGTGACGAGCTGCGCCTTCAGATACGCCAAGGATTACTGGTGCCTTTTCTTCTTCTGCTGCACCAAGAATCGCTTGTGTCCACTCCAAGTTATTGATGTTGAACTGGCCGACTGCATATTTTCCTTCAAGTGCTTTGGTTAACATGTCTGTCATAGATACTAATGGCATGGTTTCAATCCTCCTAAGAATGTTTGGTTGCTTATATAAGCCGACATCACATACAGGCCTATTATAGCACATCCTGTGTTAAATACTAAATAGGATACACAAAAAAATGTCCCGGTGGGACGATATCAGGCCAACCCAAAGTCCGGGCAGACTGTTCCTTTCTAGCGTATCCATAACCCCACATTCCCAAACTGCAGATTCCCAGGTTAGCTATACTGGTCTATCGACTTATTGTTAAGATGCATATTTACGGCTACCCGCATCTCATCGATGTCAAACGGCTTCGTAAAATGCATCAGTGCCCCCAGTTTGGTTGCTTCTTTAATCATATCCAGTTCACCGTAGGCTGTCATCATAATAACCTTGATCGCAGGATTGATCTCCTTCAGATGCTTCAGGATCTCAAGTCCGTCCATTCCTGGAATTTTCATATCCAGCAAGACTAAATCGGGGGATTCGCTGCTGACAATGTCCAATGCCAACTTTCCGTTAGCTGCTTGAAATGTGGTATACCCTTCGCTATTAAATACTTCCATGAGGAGAATCCGGATTCCGTTCTGATCATCAACAATTAACACTTTTTTCTTTTCCATACCATACCCTCCCAGAATTTGAAGCAGATTGTCCATACCGCGCACTCATACAGCTAATGGCCCCTTAACCTAAAAAGTCTATACGAAACCTATTATTCGTTCCCAACAGCCAAAATCCTGCTAATTGGTTAAAATGCGTAAATCTATGTCATTTTATGGCCTATAACCAGACTGCGCTGTGTAGACAATTTATGCTTTTCAAATTAGGCGGTGTCAATCAAAGAAAGCCTCCATACGGAGGCTCATCTGGGCCCCCTATAAAGGCCTTCTTATAAGAAATTAAAGTTGTTCGGAGTGAGTCAGTGATGCTTTGACAAATTCGCGGAAAAGCGGCTGCGGACGGTTCGGACGGGAGGTGAACTCCGGATGGAACTGCACCGACAGGAACCATGGATGGCCTGGGAGCTCGACGATCTCTACCAGACGTCCGTCCGGAGAGGTACCGGAGATCACGAGGCCGGCTTTTTCGATTTCATCACGGTAAGCATTGTTGAATTCATACCGGTGACGGTGACGCTCATATACTAATTCATCATCGTAGCAGGACATTGCCAGTGATTCAGGAAGAAGCTTACATGGGTAAAGGCCAAGACGCATGGTTCCGCCCATATCTTCGATATCCTTCTGCTCCGGCAGCAGGTCAATGAGTGGATGCTGTGTAGACGGATCGATCTCCGAGCTATTCGCGCCAGCCAGTCCCAGAATGGAACGGCCATATTCGATCACGGAAACCTGCATTCCCAGGCAGATGCCGAAGAAAGGAATGGATTGTTCACGGGCATAACGAATGGCGGAAATCTTACCTTCGATTCCCCGGTCGCCAAAACCGCCTGGAACGAGTATTCCGCCAATGCCTCCCAGCAGTTCATCTACATTCTCGTCAGTAACCTGTTCAGCATCGACCCAGCGGATCTTCACTTCGGCATTCGCAGCAAAGCCGGCATGGGACAGCGACTCCACTACACTTAAATAAGCATCATGCAGTGCTACATACTTGCCGACAATGGCAATTTCAACCGTGCGCTCAAGCTGCTGAATCCGGCTAAGCATGCTCTCCCACTCACGCATATCCGGCGCAGGAGTGGTCAGCTTCAGGTGATTAACAACAATCTCGTCCAAGCCTTCATCGCGCAGGTTCAGCGGAACCTCATACAGTGTCGAGGCATCGCGGCATTCTACTACGGCATTGGCGTCGATATCACAGAATAGGGCGATCTTGGCCTTCATGTCATCGGAAAGCGCATATTCCGTACGGCATACAATGACATTTGGCTGAATTCCGATGCTGCGCAGTTCTTTTACGCTATGCTGGGTCGGTTTCGTTTTCACTTCACCCGCTGCCTTGATATAAGGAATCAGGGTTACGTGGATGTACATCACATTTTCACGGCCGATATCACTTTTGATCTGACGGATTGCTTCCAGAAACGGCAGGCTCTCTATATCGCCGACGGTACCGCCGATTTCAGTAATGACCACATCTGATCCTGTCTCACGGCCTGCGCGGAATACGCGCTCTTTAATTTCGTTCGTGATATGCGGGATGACTTGAACGGTTCCGCCCAAGTATTCCCCGCGCCGCTCTTTGCTGATGACCGAAGAATAAATCTTACCGGTTGTAACATTGCTGTTCTTCGAGAGATTGATGTCAATAAACCGTTCATAGTGTCCAAGGTCCAGGTCCGTTTCCGCTCCATCATCAGTTACAAACACTTCGCCATGCTGATAAGGGCTCATGGTTCCAGGGTCTACGTTAATGTAGGGATCGAACTTCTGAATAGTCACCTTCAATCCTCTGTTCTTGAGCAGCCTGCCCAAAGAAGCGGCGGTAATGCCTTTGCCCAGGGAAGACACAACGCCCCCCGTTACAAAAATATACTTTGTCACTGTATAACCCTCCTAAATAAAGTCCAGGAATTCAGGCACGCTTGGTGTTTATCGTAACCCTTTTTTCCATTATCAAAACGGGGAACCCAAAAAGTTACTTCTCCAATGAATCCCGGAAAAAACCATCCGTTTCTATAGAAAGAATAGGATAATTAATAACGTGAAACATATGAGTTCTATCTTTTAAAAAAACAAAAAAGTGACACCCGTAGACCCGGGGCACTTTTTATTTTAGAAAACATTATTAACTTCCATTATAAGCCCATGCAATAGTTTACTCTGACGGTCCCACCCATGTCAAGGGAGGAATTACGCGCACACGTATACTACTTTAATAATTCTCGTCCTCATCCTCATCATCGGCATCTTCTGCTTCGCCGTCTTCGGAATCTTCATCGTCAACCTCATCTTCGTCAATGTCGTCTTCATCGATAACAACATCTTCGTCGACTTCTTCTTCGCTGTCGTCGTCGGAATAGAGGTCGTCGCGATCTTCGTCGATAGCATCGAAATCCTCTTCCTCCGCAGCGTAGTTCTCTTCTTCTTCGGCGAAATCATCGTCTTCCAGATCGTCATCCTCATCGTTGATGATACGCACGCGTTTGGTATTGCCGACTGGATCGTCAGAGCGTTCCAGAGGGTACCAGCGTTTCAGCCCCCACAGGTTGGTTCCAACACAGGCAAAACGCCCGTCAATATTAATCTCGGTATATAACTGGGCAATAGTATCTTGGCTTTCTTGATCGGTCATACCGCGCAAACTGGCAACCTCAACCATCAGATCACGGTAGTAGTAAGGCGTATTGGCTGCTTTGAGTACCAGGAAAGCCAGGTCTACCATCGGCATTTCTTTTATTTTCTCAGGGTCCAGCTTTAAATTGAGTGGCGTACTCACTAAAGGACACTTCCTCTCACGCATTGTTCACATTACCGTTAATTTCTATTTCATAATATCCATTAACAAAACTAAGTAAAACCTATTTGGCAGCAAATTGCAAGTCAAAACCATCCGGCTGAATGATGTATTCCCGGACCTGCTCTGAAACCTGTTCATCCACTAACGCAAAAAAGGCGGAGGAAGTTCCTCCGCGCATGACTGTATCCACGCCAAGGATCGGCTCCTTACGGGATGTTGCAAAGAGAACTCGCGCTCTCTTCTGTTTATTTTATGTAAAGCTCCGCTTTTTGACACGATGGGCAGCCTATTTCGCTAAAAAAGGGCAAGTTCCCATTCGGACGTCTGCCTCCCCTCATACAATATGGCAGCACGGCACCGAGGAGGGGACGGCGTAACTTATGGATTACTACGGATTTTGGCAGATGCTGCTTGGTGAGATATCGGCTGCCCCCAAAAATGCCGAGCGGCGCATTGTCACCTTCAATGATGCCCGCCAGTATGCCGGAGCGCTGTCAGAGTGGAAAGCACTGAAAGCAAAGAAACCGGAATTGCGGCAAGTACAAATATCCCCATTAATCCGGGCATTTGTTGTGCCCGCCGCAGGAGCGGGGAAGCTGCTCTATAAATATGAAGATTCTCTAAGCATCGAAGAGGATTCCCGGATACAGGTTCACGCGGTGGCCCCTGAAAAATCAGGGACCGCCATGATGCCTTGGGGCGTCAAAGCCATTCATGCTCCGCAGGCGTGGTCCCGTTCGACCGGAGTTCATGTAAAGATCGGAGTGATTGATACAGGCGCCGATTACCGGCACCCGGATCTCAGGCATTCGCTGGCCTCGGGCGTGAATCTGCTGCACCGCGGCATGCTGCCGCTCGACGATAATGGTCATGGCACCCATATCGCCGGTACGCTGGCGGCGGCCGGCGGTACCCGCGGCATGATGGGCGTAGCGCCGAGGGCACAGCTGTACCCGGTCAAGGCTTTTGACCACAGCGGCTCGGCCTATGTGTCGGACATTGTACTCGGCATCGACTGGTGCGTGCAGAACAAGATCGATATCATTAATATGAGCTTCGGCATGAAAACGAGAAGTAAAGCCCTTCACGATGTGGTGATCAAGGCCTACCGGGCCGGGATCGCCATCATTGCTTCCTCCGGCAACGACGGCAAACGCGGCGGGGACTATCCCGCCCGCTACCCCGAGACGATCGCCGTCGGCGCCCTTGACCGGAGGCACCGCGTCGCGGCCTTCAGCAACCGGGGTCCGTATATCGATGTATACGGACCCGGCGAGGGCGTGCCCTCCTGCTGGCTGAAGGAGGGCTATAAAGAGATGAGCGGCACCTCCATGGCGACCTCGCATGTCACGGGAGCCGCCGCTTTGCTGCTCGCACTGCGCCCGGGCCTCTCGCCACGGGAGCTGAAGCTGCTCCTGCGCCGCACAGCTTCTCCGGTGCGGCTGCGTAAAGGCCAGCGCCGCGCGGCCTTAGGCGGCGGGGCGGCCGATGCCTTGCGCCTGCTGCGGGCAGGCGTACGGGCGAAGCGGGCTACCGCCGCGAAGGCGTAGGGGCGGCGGCCCCGTGGCCCGCTAGGGCCGCGGGTAGGCCTTGGGCGGGCCACGGGCGCACCGCTTGCCGGGAGTTGCCCTGGCACTCCCAGCTGACTTAGGCCC
This sequence comes from Paenibacillus sp. P3E, assembly GCF_001909045.1. Classification (NCBI taxonomy): domain Bacteria; kingdom Bacillati; phylum Bacillota; class Bacilli; order Caryophanales; family Paenibacillaceae; genus Paenibacillus; species Paenibacillus sp. P3E. The sequence goes on from NZ_LVWH01000183.1 coordinate 15,210, forward strand.
GCTTGAGCAGTAGGAATGAGTTGCGTAGATCAATCACATTCCCTTAGTCAGTAAGCATAGCAAAAGCTCCGCCTCCAAATTATACGGGGGCGGAGCTTTTGCTTGAGCTGGACCGTTACATCCGGTCCGGTGCGGTTACACCAACGAGACGAAGCACGTTGGCGATTGTGGTCCGTGCCGCGCCCAGCAGAGCAAGGCGGGCTACGGTCTGGGCGGCATCCTCGGTGATGACGCGCTCCGCTTTGTAGTAGCTGTGGAACAGCGAAGCCAGATCGTATACGTAACGGATCAGGCGATGCGGCGCATAGCTGCTGGCAGCTATCTCGATCTCCGCCGGCAATTCGCCGATTTTGCGAAGAAGATCATATTCATGTGCAGCGGTCAGCTTGGCGTAGTCGATTTCGGCAAAATCAGGCAATACAGTTCCTTGCTCCTCAGCCTGGCGGAAAATACTGCAGATCCGCGCATGCGCATACTGCACATAGAATACAGGGTTCTCGTTGGAAGTGGAAATCGCCAGATCCATATCGAAGTCCAGATGTGAATCCATGCTGCGCATGGTGAAGAAATAACGGATGGCATCGATTCCGACTTCGTCCATCAGGTCTTCCATCGTCACCGCTTTGCCGGTACGCTTAGACATTTTGACCTTTTCACCGTTCTGGAAGAGACTGACCATTTGGGCAATCAACACGACCAGCTTCTCCGGATCATTGCCAAGTGCAGACATGGCTGCCTTCATCCGGGGAATATAGCCGTGGTGATCGGCGCCCCAAATGTTGATCATTTTGTCATAGCCCCGGCCGTATTTGTCGCTGTGATAAGCGATATCCGGGGTCAGATAGGTATAGGTTCCGTCGTTCTTGATCAATACGCGGTCCTTGTCATCACCATATTTCGTCGTTTGCAGCCAGGTCGCCCCGTCCTGTTCGTAGACTTCGCCGCGCTCGCGCAGCTCGTCCAGGGAACGTAGCACTTCACCGTTCTCGTACAGAGAGGTCTCACTGAACCAGATATCGAAGCCCACGCGGAACCGGTTAAGGTCGCGTTTGATTTTATCCAGCTCCTTGGTAAGACCATAGGTACGAAAGAAGGCTGCGCGGTCGCCTGGTGTCATGGACAGCAGCTCGTCGCCCTTTTCAGCCACCAGCTCTTTGGCAAAACCCTTGATGTCCTCGCCATGGTAGCCGTCTTCCGGCATTTCCGCCGGCTGGCCCAGCTCCTGAAGATAACGGGTTTCGATGGATTTGCACAGGTTCTGAACCTGGTTCCCGGCATCATTAATGTAATACTCGCGGGTTACCTGGTAGCCGGCAAAATCCAGCACGTTGCACAGCGCATCACCAACAGCAGCCCCGCGGGCATGTCCCAGATGCAGACTGCCGGTAGGATTCGCGCTGACAAATTCCATCTCGACCTTCTGCCCCTGGCCTACATTAATGCGGCCATAGTCCTCACCCTGTTCAGCCACGAGGGCGATTACCGGGTAGAGGTAGCTTTTTGACAACGTAAAGTTGATGAAGCCCGGTCCAGCGATTTCTGCTTTTTCAATAGAAGCATTGCCCTTATCCAGGTGCTCAATGATCGCTTCAGCAATCTGCCGTGGATTGCGCTTGGCAATCTTGGTTAGCTGCATCGCAGCATTGGTGGCCAGGTCCCCGTGGGCTTTGTCCTTGGGTACTTCCAGTACGATGGCTGGAATTTCCTCTCTGGTGACCAGGCCAGCGGCGACAATGGCGCCAGCGATCGCTTCCTTCACCCGTTCATTGGCTAACTGAAGCGGATTTTGACTATGTGTCATGATTGTTGTTCCTCCTGTATATGCAAACTTATAGCGAACTGTCCCGATAATTCCCCGTATACGTAAAGATCATATTCCCACGAAACCGCAAGCGATCTTCCCTCACGCTTCATATCCAGTTTCCGGGTGGCTGTGGAGAGATTAAACTGTGTATATGGCGAGCGGTAGAATCCTGGCCGACGTTGTCCCGGAACAAAGGACTGCTCCGACTGGACACCGCCGTGTCGAATCAGCTTCAGTTCACTGTCTGAAATCTTCAAAGTGGTTCGGACAGAAACTGGCTCCCCCTTGGGGCCTGTCTGCGTTTCTTCATAACGGATATACAGCTGATTTCCTCTGGCAATAGCTTCACCGGAGGCGTGCACCACATTCCGTTCCCCGCCCTGCGCACTCGTAAGCGTTACGGAAACGCCGTATTTGCCTTGCTGCACTTCAGTCATCACACGTTCCTCGCTTATTCACACTTATATAATCTAAGGCATATTCGCTTTCCCATTGTACACTATATCCAGATCGGGAGGGCAATTCAATCGCTAATTTGGACTTCCGGGAGCTGTTGTCTCCGGATTTCTTGATCCATACCGCTTTTAGCAGATGAAGTCCAGGGTCACAAAGGCAGCAGCGACACCGTATCCCTGCTCTTCAGCCCCTCTACCATAGACGTCCAGGCTTCCGGCTTATCGACAAGTACTGCATAATAACGGGTCAGAAAGTCCGCAATCAAAGAAGCCTTGACCTGCCCCAAATCCTCATTCCCGGGCATAAAGCACAGGTCAAGACCCGACACCGCCTCCCCGTCACCCTGCCAGGAGGGATGAACGTATGGGAAATCCATCCGCTTGTATCCCAGATGCGACAGGACCTCCCTGCGGACAAACGGGTCCATAGGCTTGATGCCCCCAAATGCATACTCCACCCGGTAAGGATCGTAAATCTCGGCAAACATGCCAAATAGCTCTTTACCATTGCCTGCTGCCAGCTTCTTCAAGTCTTTCAGGCGGCTCTGAGCCAGAAAGCGCCCTATCCCCAGGCCCTCCCGGCCAATGATAGTGAAATCGGTCATCGCCACATTCCAGTCGGTGTAGTAGCGGTATTCCGTAGTGCCCACAACAGCGCCATCATGCACAGCAGCAAATACACGGATGCCGGGATCTTCCAGAGGTTCCTTCCACAAGCTGAATTCAAGAACTTCCTCAGGGGGAAACACTTCTGACAGCAGATGATGTACTTGTCTGAACAAAGGATCCGCGACACTCGTAATTCTTGTATATTCCATACTCAAGGATTTCCTCCGATTCTGATAAAGATGTTTCCTTACTTATTATAGAAAAGGATTACGCCACTCCATGAGCGCAGCGTAGTTGCCCGACTCTTCATCTTTCAGGTAATCAGCCACCACTCCCACCGGGGACCGCCCGCAGCGCAGCAGAAAGGTGAGCACCGGATCAGACCATTTGCCTGCTGTCACTCCTTCCAAATACTCCTCCGCAGACATCCTGGAGGCTTGAAGATGATAGCCTGGCATACGGCCCGCTCCCAGCAGCCGCTCCAGCCTCTGCTCCACCACAACATGATACAGCGACTGTACCAGCTCTTTGCCCAGCCCCAGATTGCGGTGTTTGGGGCGGACGCACAGATCGGCAATATAGAGCGTGTTCCCGCCCGGCTGGTGGGTAGTAATATATCCATCTGCTGTAACCTCTGACCAGGTATGATGGAGCGCCGGGACCTCAGCGTCAAAATGAATTTTCAGTCCGGTTACCGACCCTGCCAGTTCCCCGTTCACCTCCACACATAGCGCCCCCTCCGGAAAAAGCGTCACATGATTCAACAGCTGCTCCCGGTTCCACCATAGTTCAGCAGGGTAGGGAGGCGGAAAGGCTTCGGACTGAATGGTAATCAGCTCCGCAAAATCGGCTTCCGTGTAGCTGCGGAGCACCGCAGGCACTGGGATTTTACCGTCGAAAGCGTAAAAGCTCTTGTTATACATGCCTCTTCGTCCTCCTTACGTCCAGTCCGTATACAGATCCGTTCGGCGGTCCCGCCAAGTGGTCACCGACCCGCGTTCACGAACCCTGTAGAGCAGCTCTAGATCCAGATCGGCGGTGATAATCATATCATCGTTAATTTCACCCTCGGCCAACAGACCCCTGGGAGGAAACGGAATATCATTGGGCGTTATCACCGCAGCCTGGCCAAAGTTCGCCCGCATCAGGTCTACGGTAGGCAGCGAGCCTACGGTGCCTGTCAGCACGACATAGATTTGATTTTCAATGGCACGGGCATGACTGGTGTATCTTACCCGGTGAAAACCATGGCGGTCATCCGTGCAGGAAGGGCAAAAGATGACATCCGCACCCTTGGCACGGGCCATGCGCACAATCTCCGGAAATTCGATATCGTAGCAGGTCAGCATGGCGATGGTTCCTTTATCCGTCTGGAACACCTCCAACCCTTCCCCCGCGCCCATATTCCAGCCCTCGACTTCAGCCGGTGTGATGTGCAGCTTCGCCTGCTCGGCAATTCTTCCATCCGGATAAAAGAGATGCGCCACATTATAGAGCTTGTCGTTTCTACGTAGCACATGGGTCCCGCCAATGATATGCACAGCATATTTCTGGGCATACCCGCAGAACATCTCCCGGTAACGGTCCGTAAATTGCGGCAGATCTTCTATGCTAAGGGCATTCCCCCGTTCATCGCCAATGGACATCAACTGTGTCGTCAAAAATTCGGGGAACAGGATGAACTCGGTGCCGAACTCCTCAGCCGTTTTTATATAATGCTCGCACTGGGCGGCAAACTCCTCAAAGGAGGATATGGTAGATAAATGATATTGTATGGCAGATACGCGAATGGACACAGCCGCAGTCCTCCTAAGCATGGAATAGGGTTCATTCCTAAAGTATCTAAAATTTTACCATATTGGTTCGCAAAATCACACCTGAAGCCCATGCTGCGCCTCTGTGCCTTGTTGTTTTATCCGGTTGGCTGCACGCAAAAAAGCAGCTCCGATGATGGAGCCGCTCCTGCCTGTTCAGTACGGGCCGATCTCTTACGTCACTTTATTCCAATGGATATGCATCTCAGCTTATTGCCCGGTCCCCTTAAAAACGAATTTCAACTTCCATGTCGATCCGCCGTCACCGGTGCTGTATAAGGAGGAAGTATTCTGCCCGCGGACAGCCATCCATCCTTCCTTAAGACCTGTGAAGGAGATCATCCCCTCATAGCCAGGAATAGCCGGAAGATTAGTCCACGCCTTGCCGCCTTTATAGGAACGGCCTACGGCTACTTTTTCGCCGGCAGGCGAGAAGCCGACCAGAAAGGCAGCGCTGCTGCCTATAAGCTGCATATTACCCGGCTTGCCGGAGGCAGGTCCGGACCGAAGCTGTGCCGCCCCGCTGCCTGGTGCAGGTCCGCCCCCGGCAGAATCCTGGGCAATCACACGTTTCCAGCTTCCGCCCTTATTGCTGCTGGCATAGAGTGAGTATGAGGTCTGCGACATCCCTGTTCCGCCATACAGCAAAGCGTACACCTGATCACCGCTCGCATAGATTCTCCCGGACTCAGGATAAGCAAAAGCCGATTGCAGTGAGAGAGACCAAGTGGAACCGCCATTCGAAGTCTTCATGACACGGTAGCCGGCCCCCGGTGCTATCACAAGTGCATAACCCTTGTCACGGCTGGTAAATTCCGCGCTGCGTGTGTTGGCCGGAGTGCGGATCAGACTCCAGGTACGTCCTCCGTCTGTGGTGTAGGAGGTAGCATTCCGGCTGTAGCCGAAGCCCCGCTTACTATCCTTAAAGTCAATTCTTTCAAAATCCGTTGCCGTATTCCCTATCCGGGTCCAGGTAGAACCGCCATTCGTGGTGGCAATGAGGTAGGTTGCCGCTGTATCCTTCACGGAAGCCAATGCCCAGCCCTGGACATTATTTGGAAAGTCAATCTGCCTGAAGTTCCACTGCCCTTGGTAAATCTCCTGAAAATGACAGCCCCCGTCCGAGGTTCCAATCATAAAGCCGCTACCCGCTGCCCTTCCTGTATCGGCACTCAGAAATTGCAGATCCGAGAAACTCAGCGGGGTTTCTTCTGATGCAGCATGCCGTGCTTGCAGTTCTTTCAGCAATCCATGATCACCGGTGCCACAAGCCGGTACAGCTGTTGCCGCAGAGGCTGCCTGTGATGGAGAAGCGTGCATTCCCCAAGCAGAAACCGCCACCAGAACTGCGGACAGGAGAGTCAGCTTCCCCTGATGCAGCATTTTATTCCAATTCATAATGACACCTCCTGAACGATTTGTCGTCTCTAATAGATACTACTTGACACTACTCTGTTATACTGTCCAATCTCTCTTCTTTCTACCTGGATAAAGTCACAAAATGAAAACAATTTGGTTACCACCTTATTCTGTATTGCAGAAAACGTTGTTCTTTTCGGAAAAGCCCTTATAGCCTTATGAATATCCAAGCTCTTCCTTTCCCATAATGAGAATTGACAAGTTGTACGCAAAAAAGGAAGGAGCCCGATGCCATGCCGCGCGAACCTGCAACACCTCCAAAACCTAAACACCGCCTCCGCCGGCTGTTCCGGCTGTTGGCTGTGATGAGCGTGCTATTTGTGCTGGCAGCCTGCGCGCTGCTGGGTTACCTGTATCAAAAGGATCTTCCACCGATCGCTGACGATATCCGCTCCAAGCTGCTCGACTCCCGGGGGAATGTGCTGACTACCTTTACCACAGACGGCCGAAGCCGGGATCCCGTAAGACTCAGTCAAATTTCGCCGCTCCTTATTCAGGCTACTCTCGCTGTGGAGGACCGTAAATTCTACGATCACTCCGGCTTTGATATAAGAGGCATGGGACGCGCTGTTCTTGCCAACCTGGAGTCCGGGGACCGCACGCAGGGGGCGAGTACCTTAACCCAGCAGCTTGCTCGTAATCTATACCTGACCCATGAGAAGACCTGGACGCGCAAGGCGAAAGAAGCCCTCTACACGATGCAGCTTGAAATGAAATACAGCAAAAATGAAATTCTGAATATGTATCTGAACCAGATTTATTATGGCCATGGTGCCTATGGGATCGAAGCCGCCTCAAGGATGTATTTCGGTAAAGCAGCCGCAGATCTCGATCTGGCGGAAAGTGCTCTGCTTGCCGGAATTCCAAAAGGCCCGACCTATTATTCTCCCTACACCCATATGGACAATGCCAAGAAACGACAGCGGATTATTCTGGCCGCGATGACGGAAATGGGCGATATTACGGAGGCACAGGCGACGTCCGCCAGACTGGAGACTTTAAGCTTCAAACCACAGGGTGAAAAGGATACCCTCGTCGCTGCACCTTACTTCCGCGATTATGTCCGCAGCCTGGCCATTGACTCCCTGCACATTAGCAGCGAAGAACTGGATCAGGGCGGTCTGAACGTATATACGACCCTCGACCCTGATATGCAGCAGGCGGCTGAAGAGGCTGTGGACAAAGGGATGGATTCCGCCAGTGACCTGGAGACTGCACTTGTGTCCATCGATCCCCGGACGGGTTATATCAAAGCCATGGTCGGAGGCAAAAATTACCGCACCAATCAGTTTAACCATGCATTGGCTACTACCCGGCAGCCCGGGTCTTCTTTTAAGCCCATTATGTATTTAACCGCACTGTCTTCCAAAACAATGACGGGACTATCCGTATTTAACAGCCAGCCCACGCTGTTCCATTATGATCATGACCGCAAGACCTATCAGCCCAAAAATTTCGGTGACAAGTACCTGGGAGAAATCAACATGCGCCAAGCCATTGCTGCCTCCGACAATATTTATGCGGTGAACACGATTATGAAAGTAGGCGCGGATAAAGTGGCTGCAATGGCAGCTAAAATGGGGGTCGACAGTCCGCTGCAGCAAGTGCCTTCTCTGGCCCTGGGCACTTCGCCAGTGAGCCCGCTGGAGATGGCGTCAGCCTTTGCTGTGATAGGCGGAGGCGGAGTAAAGCTTCCGGCCACGGCAATTCTGAAGATTACCGATGCCAATGGAAATCTTCTATATGAGGCTCCCCGGAAGCAAGGAGAGAAGGTCGTAGAACCGGCAGCAGCGTATGTGCTGACCCGGCTAATGGAAGGCGTATTTGAGAGCGGAGGAACAGGCAACCGTGTGGCGTCCATTATTAAGCGTCCGGTTGCCGGAAAAACCGGCACTACCGACACCGATGGCTGGATGGTCGGCTTCACGCCAGAGCTGTCAACAGCCGTCTGGGTCGGCTATGACAAAGGGCGTAATATTGCTACATCAGACGGGCGGCGTGCCGCCCCCATTTTCGCCCAGTTTACAGAAAAGGCACTGGCCAACGTACCGCCTAAAATCTTTCCGATTCCTGACGGGGTCGTCAGTGTGTATATTAATCCTGAATCTGGTAAGCTCGCTACCTCTGAATGTCCCGAAAAGGAATTAGAAACCTTCATCAGCGGCACGGAGCCTACAGAATACTGTGATCAGCACGGTGCAGGCGGTTCCGCGGATCCTCAGGACGGAAAAGTTGTTCCACCTGCTGCGGACACCAAGGATGATCACTCCCTATGGAACGACATCAAACGCTGGTGGATGAATTGATCCCGGTTGCTCAGCTGCCGTTCCTGCGGTACGATGGGACCAATCATCGAAGAGGGCGCTAATGAATAGCCTGATTCGGCTAGAGAGGTGTCATTGATCTATGGAACGTAAGGATAACGCTGGTGACAGGGAGGCACTGTCTTCCAGAAAACTCTTGTCCCCGCATATCTATACACTTACGGCGCTCCAGGCTGCACCGCTTCTTTTGGGACAGCATGTGGTCCGGCGGACGGAGGACGGGGAGATCCGCTGCCGGATCGTCGAGACTGAGAGTTATGGCGGTTCAGAAGATAAGGGAAGCCACGCTTACGGCGGACGCCGCACGGCGCGTACTGAGGTCATGTTCAGAACCGGCGGAGTTGCTTACGTGTATCTCATTTACGGTATGTACAACTGCGTAAATGTAGTAACGGCCGCCAAGGATGATCCGCATGCCGTGCTGATTCGTGCGGTCGAGCCGCTGACTGGCTATGATGAGGGGCAGATGGCGGCCTATCGTGGCATTACGGTCAAGAAGCCATCGGACCTCTCCGGCGGTCCGGGGAAGTTGTGCCGGGCACTTCGTATAGATAAGAGTCTGAACGGATGTCCGTTGAATGATCCTGCGGGGCCACTGTGGCTGGAGCAGGGTGACTTGCCTGATGCCCTGGATATTGTACAAGCACCACGAATCAATATTTCTTATGCCGAAGAATACGCCCAGCTTCCCTGGCGGTTCTACCTCAGAGGCAACCCTTACGTCAGTGTCTTAGATAGACAGGCTCAGCCGTTTCGTCTCCCAAAAGTTTGATAAGGCTGTTTCGGTCACCCGGAATTGGGTAAAAAACAAAAGAACCCTAATTCATCTCTCCTTTCGGACTTCCCGAATGGAGAGATTTTTAAATCCACGGAAAAACTTTCCTGATTTTTACAAAAAAATCTAATATGAATGCGCTTTCCCCGTTCTCATAACTTACAATTACTGCTATAATCGTAGATATCCACAAAAAATTAAAGATGTAAATGAGGGACATGGGATGAAAGATACAGGCATGATCCGGAGTTTAGACAGTCTTGGCAGAATTGTGGTTCCCGTAGAAATCCGCATGACTCGCAATATTGACATTGGGGATCCTATCGAATTTTTTATTTTGGATGATGAAATCATCGTACTCAGAAAGTACACCTCAACGGAATGCACGTTCTGCAGAAGCCTTGACCATGTGACCTACTATAAAGACCAGTTCATTTGCAACAGCTGTCTGAAAGAGCTCGGCAATCCAGAACGGACAGCCGATGACAACCTTCAGCCGCAGAGCGCCGCAGACTTTAATCCTGAACCCATCCGCGGGGGGCGGCGGACTAAGACAGAGGAAATGAGCCAGCGCCTGGAGAAGGCTATACAGGATCATCCCTATGCCAATCAGAAGGAGCTCGCAGAGGTGCTTGGCATCAGCCAAGCCCGTGTTAGCCAGCTCAAGCGCAAGCTCAACCTGCTCAGTAGATCATAGGATCAATGCTATACCCGGCATCCTGCGCTTTCATACACAATTCAAACAGCCAGGCTCTCCTGAATTGGAGGGCTTGGCTGTTTTTGGGAAACGCAATTTATTGGTCCTCATAAAGACTGGTGTTCATCTTATTCCGACAATGCTGCCTTTAACTCCTCGGTCGATGCGTCCCACCATTCTGCATTATGGGCAATCAGCAGTGACTTTAGGGCTGCTTTGTCAGCTGCTCCAATCCCCTCCAGAATCACTCTGCGCTTCAACGCGGAATCCAGCTTGTTCACATGATCAGCAAGAATTTTCCACCCCCGGCGGGCTTCAGTATCTATCCACATCTCACAGGCAGTAATCCCCCCGTAAGACTGGCCTTCCGGGGTACGGTCCACAGCTACCCAGACCACCCATACCTGTCTTCCGTCAGGTACATCCTCACGGTTCGGGCTGAATTTAATCCCCTTCTCCACTTTGCTCTTGGCATGCATGGCACCGATATCGATAACGGCCTCACCGCCGTCAATAATAACCGGCGATACATTGTTCAAATCGATGGAACCTGCTCCGAAGCCTTTATGCTTGCTCTTGGCATTTACGATATTCAGAGCCATCGGTTTTTTACCCTCTGGTTGGTTGTTATCCACAAGTGCACATCCTTCCCTCTAATAGAACGTGAATATAATTTAATTTTAGCTAATAATACGCCGAATGCAAACATATACATCCCGTAGATGCTTGTCACGGGAGGAATCACAGTATGAAGCCACGGTCATTAAGGTACAACCTCATCTTTGCGGCCTTTGCCGCCTTCGCCCTAGGAGGTGGAATTTGGGCGTTATCAGGGCACAACCCCGATGTTCTGACAGCTGCCGCACCAAAAGAGGCCAAGTCCCCTGTAGCTGCACAGATCAAAGCTCCGCAACCCGTTCTCCCGGAGAGTAAGCCGCTCCCCGTCTCAGAGGCGCTAAGCGAGCGGGTGGTCGAATATCATATTGACGCGCAGCTAATCCCCTCTACCGGGTCATTAAGGGCTTCCGAAACGGTGACCTGGACCCATCCCGGCCAAAAACCGGTACAAGACCTCTACTTCCATCTTTATCCGAATGCTTTTGCTTCTGAAGATACCACCTTTATGAAAGAATCCGGAGGAACACTACGCGGGGATAGAATGCCAGCGAATGGTTACGGCAGCATGACTTTGACCGATCTACGGACCTCTGACGGTGTCTCACTCATGCAGCGTCTGCAGTATGCCCAGCCTGACGATGGCAATGTGAATGACAGGACCCTGGTGAAGGTTCATCTTCCTCAACCCGTGAACGGAGGGGAAAGTGTTACGCTCAGGCTGAAGTATGAGGTCAAGCTGCCTAAAATATTCGCCCGCATGGGAATTTCAGGTGACTTTGTAATGGCTGGACAATGGTTTCCCAAGCTTAGTGTGTATGAGCCTGCTGGCACCCGGGGGGCAAAACAGGAAGGCTGGAATCTGCATCAGTACCACGGTACCTCCGAGTTCTACAGTGATTTTGGGATCTACAGTGTAACCCTTTCCGTGCCCTCCAATTATACAGTCGCAGCGACCGGCTTCCCGGTGAAGACCGCAAGGCTGAAGCAGGGCCAGAAGATTTACCAGTTCTACGCCGATGATGTTCATGATTTCGCCTGGGCGGCCTCTCCCGACTTTGCAGTTGCCGAGGAAGCCTTCTCTGCACCTGGCGTGCCCGGGGTAAGGATTAAGCTCTATCTAGACCCGTTGCATAAGGGTTTACAGGAGCGTTATTTTCAGGCGGCCAAAGCTGCTCTAAGCGCCTTCAGCAAATGGTACGGTTCTTATCCCTACTCCACACTATCTATCGTCGTTCCGCCAAAGGCGGGGAATGGCGCAGGCGGGATGGAGTACCCTACTCTCATCACTGCCTTCGGCGCAGCCGGAGATGCTCCAGGTACCCAGCTTGAACGTACGGTCATCCATGAAATCGGGCATCAGTTTTTTTATGGCATGATAGCCAGCAATGAATTTGAGGAAGCCTGGCTGGATGAGAGCTTCACCTCTTATGCAGAAGACCGGCTGATGGAACAGGAATATGGTGTAACCTCCAACTCTGCACTTCAGGCCAGTCTGGTAACTTCATCACAGCCGCTCAAACTGGAGACCTGGAAATACACCGGAGATGATGCCTATACACGTAACGTATACATCCGGGGCAAACTGGTCCTCAAAGACATTGAGCAGCAAGTGGGAACCAAAACGATGGATGCCATCATGGCCGCCTATGCCCGCAAATACCGTTTCCAGCATCCTACCACAGCTGATTTTCAAAAGACCGTAGAAAAAGTAACCAAAAAATCGTGGCAGGCGTATTTCGATCAATATGTTTACAGTGGCGGCGCTCCTGATTTTTCCATAGATAACATTATCAACACCTTTCACAAAGGGAGCGATATAGATAGCCTTCGTTATGATTCATCAGTCGCCGTGAGCAACAAAGGCAGTCAGTATGGGGATGTGCCAGTAAAGTTCACCTTTTCGGATGGATACACCGTTCAACGGTATTGGAATGGAAAAGACAAGCAAACTACCTTTCAGCTGTCCTACAAAGCGCCGCTGATATCGGCAGAGATTGATCCCGAGCACTCCATCCTGCTGGAGAATAAGCATCTGAATAATTTCAGACTCGCGGAACTGGAACCTGACACGCTCTCACGATGGACGCTTAGCATGACCAACCTGATTGAAAATCTGCTCGGAACTCTTGTCTGGTGAGGTGAAGGATTGTGAAAAGATCGATATCCCGCGGCTGGCACAGCATGAAAGAGCAATTTTATATACTGATTCTGTTGTTTATCTACCGGCTGTTCTGGGGCTATTTCATGTACAAGTTCGTTAAAAGCGCCGTAGTCCCGGTACTGCTGCGTTACCCCGATCAGGATGCGGGCGGCAGCGGGATAGGCAGGCTGCTGTATTATGTGGAGGGCCAGCTCGCACTGGGTTCCGATTCCGGTGTTCAGCACTGGCTTTGGATGCTGCTGGCGCTAAGCGCATTCAGACTGCTGCTCTCCCCATTCATCCGCGCAGGACTGCTCCATGAGCTCCATCAGGAGCGTAAGGGGGAGCGCGGGATGTTCTTTTTTCCGGGGATGCGTCTGTATGGGCTTCCGGTGATGCTGTTCAGTCTTGCAGAATGGGTGCTTACAGCCCTGCCGCTGTATTGGCTTCTTCCCAAAATGTACAGACTGCTGTTAAGCGGAATTCTGGATTATAAGCTATTGCTGAAACTGGTGCCTTACATTCTGGCCTGGCTGCTATATCTGTTCTTCATCCGAAAAGTACTGCTGTACATGCAGTTCGGGTATACGGGTGGTACAGGCACTTTCTCTTCTCTCTTGGTGTGTCTGAAGGTGATCCTTCCTTCTGCGGGATTATCTTTTGTGATGGGAGCAGGGAGTTTGATCATGATGCTTGCTTGCGGAGCGGCATCGATCTTTTGTCCGGGGATGCCGGCACTTCTGCTTCGGCAGTTCTCCCCCCTTCCCAATACACTGTTCAAAATGTGGGGAATCGCCGCTCAATACCACCTTTGGTCCAGTAAATCATTTCCACAATAATTAAGCCGCTCAGCCGGCATAATAAAAGAGTCGCTGCTCCTTGAGGGAGCGGGACTCTTTTTTGGATTACAAACTGAATAAGAGTATTTGCAAAACTGTAAATCCTCTGGTACAATGGTGCCTGTACTACTAGTAACAAATTTGTAATCTCTAAGATGCAACACATTCAAACACATTAACATTCCAAGCGTTTACTAATTGTCGACACGTCGCTCTTCTGGTGCATAAAACGCCAAATTCCCTGCACCGGGAAGCGGGGGAACCATATTTTGGGTGAATTGACCTCGCTTTAGAGGGGTCATAGGGGAACCTTCTACCGAATCCTTAAGCTAACCTCGCAGGCCTTGGAAGGAGTACATCTTTTGAGAAGTCAGAATTTTAAGAAGAAATGTACCGCAGCCGCACTTGCACTAGTGATGGTATTCACAATCGGAGCTGGTAGCGCTTTCGCCGATTCCAAGATGGATACCGTTATCGCAAAAACCATCGGAACCACCTATAAATTCGGAGGCACTAGCACAAGCGGCTTCGATTGCTCCGGCTTTACCTCGTATGTTTTTAAAAATGTCGGGCTTACCCTGCCGCGCACGTCCAAGGCTCAATTCAGCGTTGGAACTTCCGTATCACGGAACAACCTGCGTTCAGGTGACCTGGTATTCTTCAATACCTTTGGGTCGGGAGTTTCCCATGTCGGCATTTATGTCGGTGGAGGCAGATTCGCACAATCTTCCAGCTCACGCGGTGTAACCATAACTTCGCTGAGTCAAGCTTACTGGGCCAACCGCTACGTTGGCGCTAAACGAGTGATGAGCACTACAGCCTACAAAACTGTTGCCTACGATTAATTGAAGCTTGATCCCCTCACATTACACCTTTACAACTAAATGTAATTTATACGAGCCCGGAGCTGATTATTGCCGTAATCATTTTCCGGGTTTTCCCTTTTCCTTATTCTCCCTTTTACACACTTTTTAGAGTTTCGAAACACCTTTTTGATAAAAACCCCATTAAGATCTTCCATGCAGCTGACTTACGGCGTAAAGAACTCGCGTAAATCAAGCCCTTTTCTCTTAAAAGGCTCAAAAAATATGTATTAATATGCTTTAAGTGATTGCCAAGTGCTTCTGTCTTTGTTACAATTATCGCAGTGAGTTGATAGTAACATTTTTGTAATTATTCAAACCTGATTTACAAAGGTTTTGTCATTGTTTTGATCCGTAAGCTAATCTAATCAACAGTGGTGCCGAGTTCCTTATTCAATTAGGGAAACGGGGGAACCGATTTTGGGTGAATTGACCTCCTATTTACAGAGGGGTCATAGGGGACCTTCAACCGAACCCTTAAGCTAACCTCGTAGGCATTTGGAAGGGGTATTTACTTTTGAAGAAGAAGCTAGCAGCAGCACTACTCAGCTTTTCGATCATTCTTACCATCGGAGCAGGAAGCGCTTTCGCAGACTCTAAAATGGATCAGGTTATCGACAAAGCCGTCGGCACTAAATACGTATCGGGCGGAATTTCGACTAACGGGTTTGATTGCTCCGGATTTACCATGTATGTGTTTGATAAGATAGGAATTAACCTTCCTCACCAGTCCGGTTCCCAGTACCAGATGGGCACTGCCGTATCCCGCGATAACATTAGACCGGGAGATCTCGTATTCTTCAATACAACCGGTAAAGGGGTATCTCATGTCGGCATTTATGTCGGTGAAGGCAAGTTCGCACACGCTTCTTCCAAGCGTGGTGTAACCATCAGCTCGCTGGGTGACAGCTACTACGTCAACCGCTACGTTGGCGCCAAACGAATCATGAGCACAGATGCTTTTCAAGCGGTAGCTTCCGATTCCCAAGATAATGACGATGTGCAATAAGCAGTAATTTTTATAACCGAACAGGCTCTTATCCAGGATTTTTGCCGAAATCTTGGAGGGGGCTTGTTTTTTTGTCTCTATAAAAATTATTTACCCTTCTCGTTATTTGCAAAACATAAAAAACCGCGATTTTTGTAATTTTCTAAAATATATTGTTTATGCGTCGAAATGGAACCGTTTTGTATATAATTATGATATAACGTTTTGTTCTGAAGGGAGGCGGATGGCGGATGATTAGTTCTCCGGTAACTTTTTACGTTGTCCCCATGGAAGTTAATCACGCTGCAGAAATTTGTGAATGGGTATACAAACCCCCGTACAACATTTATGGCTGGATGTCCTGGGAGCAAATGCAGGCTCTGGACATTGAGTTCGGTGATCCCCGGCTGCGGGGTGAGCAATACGTCTCGGTGGTGAACAGCCAAGGGTTCCTCTGTGGCTTTGCACAGCTATTCCCGATGGAAGGTGTAGTTCGGCTCGGAATTGGTATGCGGCCTGATCTATGCGGGCAAGGCATGGGCCATCTGTTCATGAGCGCCATCGTCAAGGCAGCCCTGGCACGATATCCGGAGCGCGAGATAGATCTGGAGGTGCTTACCTGGAACCAGAGAGCCATTCGTGCTTATCAAAAAAGTGGTTTTACGATTACGGATACATATGAACGCCGGACTCCAACGGGCGATAAGCTATTTTATTGTATGGTCTATGATAAATAGCACAAATCATTCGTTTTTTTGTCACAAACGCTATGATAACGCTTTACCTTCTTGTATAATGTAGGAAGCAGCTTACATGGAGGGGACGGATGCAGATGCAGAAATGGATCATGAGCGGTTTGTTTTTTGCCGCCTGTGCCTTTGCGGTAATCTTAATGTTCACCTTGCCCGGCAAAGCCGAAGTCGCCGAGGAGAACAAACCAACGATGCCGGAAGTGCAGATGGATGCGGCGAGCGCTGAGGCCACAGTAAAGAAGGCGAATTGCATCACCTGCCATGGTGACCAGCTTCAGGGCGGCGTAGGCCCTAGCCTCCAGCAGGAAGGCGGCAAGCATGCCGCCGGAGAGATTTTCACCATTGTCACCAAAGGCCGCGGACAGATGCCTTCTTTCAAGGATAAGCTGGCGCCTGAGGAGATCGCGAATGTAGCGATGTGGCTTGCGGAGAAGAAATAACCTTACTTCTTATCTCATCATATGGAACACAAAATGCCCGTGCACGGATCATATTGATCCTGTACCGGGCATTCTTTTATATAAGGGTTATGAATTTCCAATCTGATCGGCCTCATATGAGATAGATTCTTAACGGTTCTTCTCAAAAGCCTCATTAAATTCATGGGCCTGCCGGATATCGAGTGCTGTAAGGCCATCCTCCCCAAGGGTAGACAGACGCAGGACAACGGTTTTATAATCAACCGTAATATGCGGATGATGCTCGAATGCTTCCGATATGGCTGCAACCTCATCCACAAAGGCAATGCCTTTCATATATTCGTTGAACATGTATTTGCGCACCAGGGTACTCGGTTCCAGCTTCCATCCTTCCAGCTTACTCACCTGCTCCCGCAGCTCTTCCTCCGTAAATTGCAATGTTCTTCCTCCCTTACTAAATTAACAGCTTATTGCTCTTCTCCATTCGATGATACCTGATGCCTTAAACAAAACATCCCTCAGCTTATAAAAGTCCAAGGGATGCGCCAGGATGATGGCTATTTTTCGGTTTATTGTATTCGCAAACCCTGGCAAATAGTACTCCGCTCCATCAATTTTACCACGTGGCACAGGCTGCGGGCAAACCGGCCGCCTTAAGGTTGTCTGTTTTTTAGACCAGGAGGACTGAAGCCAGATCCTCTTCGCCCAGTAAAATATTTATCCGGTGTGTTTCTTTATCGTAGATTACAACGCCGCTGCCAACCTCGATCACCGGTTCATTGCCCAAGGCGTAGAACAAATCCTCAGCGAGTGCTTCCCATACCTCCGTCTTCGATTCCTGCGGGAGCTCCTGCCATTCATCGGGTTCCATCTCAAAAAATACATACCCGTCAGAAATTCTTCCTACCGCTTCTGTCAGTTCACTCAGAATATCACTGTAATCTCTTCCATGCTTCACACCCACGTCAATCACTCCGTTTTCTCCATAGATGAATAATAACCTGCCTTACTCATTATAGCCGAAAAAATGACTTCACAAAAAAGGGAATGCTGTCGATAAATAAGAATATACGTTATTGGTCAGACGCAGAGTGTCACACCGCTGGTCATGGATGATACACGCGGTATAGTCAGATCATATCTTAATTCTCATGGACGAGGTGCATAAATGGAAATTTCAACAATAATCGGTTTGATTTTTGGTCTGGTTACAATAGTATGGGGGATGTTTCTTAAAGGTGCACCGTTAACTGCCTTGGCAGCACCCGCTGCTTACGTAATTATCTTATTAGGTACAGCCGCATCTTTATTTATAGCTTTCCCGCTCTCGGAAATGAAGAAAATCCCGTCATTATTCAAGCTAATATTTGTTAAAAAGAAGATGGTCAGCAAATCGGAATTGATTACCATGTTCATGGAATGGGCCTCCATTACCCGTCGTGAAGGCTTACTCGCCCTGGAATCCAAGGTGGACGAAATTGAAGACAACTTCCTTCGAAACGGCATGCGGATGATTATCGACGGCAATGATCAGGAGTTTGTCCGTGATGTATTAATGGAAGATATCCACGCTACAGAGGATCGGCATAAAGCCGGAGCACTGATTTTCTCACAAGCAGGTATGTACGCACCAACGCTGGGCGTGCTCGGGGCCGTTATCGGGCTGATTGCCGCACTTTCGGATATGAGCGCAGTCGAAAAACTGGCTCACGCCATCGGGGGTGCCTTCATTGCCACCATAGTCGGTATCTTTACAGGTTATGTACTATGGCATCCGATTGCGACCAAGCTGAAGCGGCTCTCCAAAGGTGAAATTGAGATCAGGCTAATGATGGTAGAAGGGCTTCTATCTATCCAGTCCGGGGTGTCTACCATCGCCATCAATCAGAAGCTTTCCGTCTTCCTTACGCCTTCTGAACGCGAAAAACTAGCTAATAAGGAGGGGGCTTCGAGTGAGCAAAAAGACTAGACATGAGGAGCACGAAGAGCATGCCGATGAATCCTGGCTATTGCCCTATTCCGATCTGATGACCCTCCTGGTTGCCCTTTTCCTTGCTATGTACGCAATGAGTGCTACGGATGCCCAGAAATTTGAACAAATGGCCCAAGCCTTCAAATCCGTATTTAACGGCGGGTCCGGAGTTCTGGAATATAAGTCCGACGCTCCTACAAATACTCAAATGGATCAGGGTAAAGAAGAAAAAATGAACAATGTCATTGCCCCTAATACCGGCAAGGATGAAATTGCCAAATTGAAACAAAAAGAGCAAGAGGAGCTTGAGAAGCTGAAGAAGCAATTCGATCAGTATATCAAGAATAATGGTTTGACTGATTTGCTAAGCACCAAGCTGAATCAATCACAGTTAACCATCACCATTAGCGACAATGCTTTGTTCTCTTCCGGACAAGCCGTGGTAAAGGATGATTCCCGTCAGCTGGCGAAATCCATTTCTACGATGCTACAGCAATTTCCTGATTACGACGTACTGGTAGAGGGCCATACGGATAATATCCCAATCTCCAACAGTGAGTATCCTTCCAACTGGGATCTCAGTGTAGCCCGTGCGCTACAATTCATGAAGATCCTGCTGTTAAATCCCTATCTGGACCCGGTTAAGTTCAGTCCCATCGGATATGGAGAATATCATCCGATCGCTGACAACTCAACGGCTGAAGGCCGGGCAAAGAACCGCCGCGTAGAGGTCTCCATCCTCCGGAAGTATCTGGATGGGGCGCAGACTATAGATCCTGCTGCTACCGGAAAATAGAATCTTATATATTCAACAAGAGCTGTTCCGAAAGGTCTGGATAAGACCTTCAGAACAGCTCTTTATTGTTGATTCTATGTCCAATAACCGCCGTTACTGCAGCTTATAGTTCAGCATGGTACCCAGTTCCTGCTTCTCTTGGGCAGAGAGCTCACGCCATTTTCCTGTTTGCAGGGTACCGAGGCGGATATTCATCACACGGATGCGCTGTAGGTGCCGTACCTCGTACCCAAAAGCAGAACACATTCTGCGGATTTGCCGGTTCTTGCCTTCCGTAAGAATAATCCGAAAGACCCGCTCACTGATTCGCGTTACTTCACAGGGAAGCGTCCGGCTGCCCAGTATTTTGACTCCGCTCGACATTCCGGTAATGAAGGATGGGGTAAGGGGCCGATCCACAGTCACGATATATTCCTTCTCATGTTTACCCTCGGCCCGTAATATTTTATTCACGATATCTCCATCATTGGTTAGCAGAATTAATCCTTCAGAATCTTTATCAAGCCGTCCGATGGGGAATATACGCTCATGATGTCCGACAAAGTCGACAATATTCCCTTGAATATGCGCTTCAGTCGTAGAAGTAATGCCCACCGGCTTATTCAGTGCAATGTAGACGACCTTACTGCCCGTTTCAAGCAGTTTACCATCTATCCGCACCTCATCTCCCTGCTCAGCCTGACTGCCAAGCACAGCACGCTCTCCGTTGATGCTAACTCTACCGCCTTCCACCAGCTTGTCTGCTTCACGCCGTGAGCAGAATCCTGTCTCACTGATGAACTTATTAATTCTCACTTCAATCTTCACTCCGTTCTTCATTCATAGACTGTCCGGGAGCCTGCTCTCCTGCTGCAGGCAGCTTGATGGTAACTTCCGCCCCGCACCCGTATTCACTATGTATCTCCATGCTGCCTTTATGGGATTGGATAATTCTCTGGCTGACCATGAGCCCAAGGCCTGTTCCTGTTTCCTTGTTGGTAAAGAAGGGCTCCCCAAGCTTGGGCAGCATATCCTCTGGAACGCCTTCTCCCTCATCAGAGATAACGATCACTACAATATCGTCTGTCATATGTTGCTCCAGTGTAATCGTACCACCATCAGGCATAGCCTCAATCGCATTTTTGACAATGTTGATAAACACCTGCTTCAGCTGGTTTTCTTCACAATGCACCGTTGCCGGCTGTTCGGAAAACCGGGCTTCGAATTCAATGCCGAACAAGTGCGCCTGGCTGTCCAGCAACGAAATTACATCACCCAGAATAAGCCGGACGTCTCTTAGCTGGAAATGCACGGCCTGCGGTTTGGCCAAAATTAAAAATTCACTTACGATTAGATTAATCCGCTCCAGCTCCGAGAGCATAAGATCAATATGGAGCGGGACCAGAAGCTTCTTCTCTTGCTGCAGCTGCAGAAATCCCCGCAGGGTAGTTAGCGGATTCCTTATTTCATGGGCAACCCCAGCTGCGAGCTGGCCGACGGTCGTCAGCTTCTCAGAGCGTCTCAGCAGTTCTTCGATCCGGTTGCGCTCTGTCATATCACGGGAGACATGGACGAAAGACTGCGGATTGCCCTCCTCGTCACGGATAACCGAGCTGCTGACGCTGACTTCGACGAGCGAGCCGTCACGTTTTAACCTTATAGTCTCCAGCGGAGGCAGAATGGCGCCGTTCTTCAGCTCTCTCAGCCTGGCTTCTTCCTGCTTCTGCGCAGTGGCCGGCACCAGATAAGGCATCTTACGCCATACATCATTCGCACTCCAGCCGTACAACTCCTCAAAGGCCCGGTTCGTGCTGATAATCCGGCCCTCCATATCCATCGTATGAATCGCATCGGAGGTACCGTTAATCACAGACTCCAGACGCTCTTTGACGGCCCGGTTCTCTTCCAGTGTCTGTCCCAGCCGGTTCGTGTGCTGCAGCAGATGTGAGGTCATAGCATTAATACGGTGCGCCAATTGCCCAAGCTCATCACGGCTGGCCACATTCAGCGGAGGCTCGAACTTGCCTCGGGCCACATCGTTGACCTTTGCCAGGATATCTTGGATTGGCCGGGTAACAATACCTGCAAGGATATAGCTTCCCATGAAAAATACAATAAGCAACACAACCGACGTAGTCACATTATTCAACAGCTGTTCCCGGATTACCGATGAAATGACTGAATAATCCATAACTACACTGATGACATAATCCTCAGCTCCAGGCTGCTTAATTGGAATGAAGGTTTTCAGCAATCTTTTGCCAAGAGCTTGTGTGTCCAGGGTAATGGGTTCACCGCTGCTGAGCGCTTCCATAATCGCCGACCTGTCTTCTTCAACGTTGCCGTATTTGTAAGTACCATACTTAATAGCCTGGTTCTTCAGCTTAAGGTATACAGAATCACTTCCATCGGACTGCATGGTTGATACGCCAAACGTTTTGGGATTGATCCCTGTGATCTCTAAGATCCCCGGATTGACCCCTTTGGATTGGCGGACAATCTCATCAGGGTTCATAATCTTCACATAATCGCTTACAGCGGTGCTGCGAATGTAAGGATCTATAATGTAGTTTCTCGATGGATCATAATAGTATCCCCACTTCTCAATATATTTGGGATTGGAGGTTGAATATTCAAAAGGCCCCGACCAGAAATGCTCAAAGCTCTGCCCTTGCCCAACTGATACCTCCTGCCCCGCAAACAGCTCGAGAAAAGCCACATACCAATAGCCCATGCCTTTGGTAGACAAATTAAGTTCGTCAGGATCCGAGGATTTGGCAACGACCACATCATCCTCAGTCTTGACCAGAAGTGAAATATTAGACACACCCAGCTTATGGGCTAGAGCAACCAGCTGTGCGTCCTTAACATTTTTAATATCGGGATCTAGCTCCTTGGAAGCCAAAATAGCAGCCAGTCTCAGGTTCTGGGCGATCTGGTGCTGCACGTAATTGGAGCTGTAGCTGCTCTGCTCGACGGAAACGGCAATTTGACTGGCGGTCATCTTCATATTTTGTACGCTCTCATTACGGAGATTGTTACGGGCTGCTTGAAGATTAAGTGTGAGATTTAGCGCCAGAATTAAAAGTACTGAACCAAAAATGATTACCGATAACTTAATTTTTATAGACAAGCTGTCTGTTCACCTCTTATCCGCTGGTAAATCTTAGCGGAGCGTTCAACCATTATCATACCTTTTGCCCCCTCATTTGAAAAGACATTTCACTTCTAAAGCCTTCTTCGGTAAATATTGAATTTTATAGACACTTTCTCTACAATGAATAAGAAACGATCCACAGGTTATGCACATATAAACATTTTATCAAATGGAGATGTGTACAAAATTGTGTATAAGTCGGGCTTTATCCACAGAGTTATGCACAATTTGTTAAGAACGAATATTTGTTCGTTGCACAAAGAGTAGTTTTGGAAGGGAAGATGAGCTTGAATCGTATACATAGTGAACTGTCCTCGGAGGAAATGGCCGTTCATGAATATTGGATGAGGGAAGCGATAGCGGAGGCGCGCAAGGCGGAGGCCCTGGGTGAGGTACCTATCGGAGCCGTAATAGTCAGAAATGGGGGAATTATAGGCCGGGGTTACAATCTGCGTGAAACAACCATGGACTCTACCGCCCATGCAGAGATGGTTGCAATTCGTGAGGCCAGTACTCTGCTCAATTCCTGGCGTCTCCTGGACTGTCAGCTGTACGTGACCCTAGAGCCCTGTCCCATGTGTGCCGGGGCGATGGTCCAGTCCAGAGTACCGCTTACTGTATATGGCACACCCGACCCCAAAGCCGGTTGCGCAGGCACACTAATGAATCTGCTGGAAGAACCCCGTTTTAATCACCGGACCGAGGTCATTCAGGGCATATTGCAGCAGGAATGCGCAGAGCTGCTAACCACCTTTTTTCGCCGGCTTCGGAAGAAATCTTAGGATGAAGGAGGACGTTTCATGTCTCATAAGTTATACGACTCACCTCAAGGCATTTATATTGCTCTGCTGGAGGTCAAAGATGCAAGTGAGCTACTTCAACTGCGTCTGCGTAATAAAGAACAGCATCAGCCCTTTGAGCCTCTGAGGGAGGAGGATTACTTTACCCTTGAGAGTCAGCTGCAGCTTATCGGTCAACGCTTGGAGGATTCTAGGCAAGACCGGGCATATATGTTCGGTATATTTTTATTGGACGGTCAGCTGATTGGCCAGATCACCATCTCCAATGTAGTGCGCGGTGTTGGCCAGTTTGCAGATATTGGATATTTCATGGATTATGCCTTACAGGGAAAAGGGTACACAAGTGCAGCCGTTCGGCTTGTCCTTAAGTTCGCATTCCGCTCCCTTGACCTGCATAGAGTGCAGGCTGCCATTTTACTTCATAATCACGGGTCCCGCCGGGTTCTGGAGAAGAACGGGTTTCAGGCTGAAGGAATAGCTCGGCGTTTCATCCAAATTAATGGACAGTGGCAAGATCATCGTACGTACGCTATACTTGCTGATGATGTCCAGCCGGATGAGGAGTAACCGCGTTTCCCGGTACAGAGCTCTTCCCACTTACATACGATACAGCCAAAAATCCCGCATGTGTGCCAAGACGGCGCTCATATGCGGGATTTTCGAATTGCAGGGTCTGGTTAGTAAGTTGTACCCGTAGAACCAAATTCCTTTTCAAGCTGATCCATGGTAATAACGTTTTCTCCCTTCGGAATACCGATGGTGAAGGTCTGCTTTTCATTAATTTTACTATATTGATTGCTGGCATTTAGGGATACGCTGAGATTCTCACCTTTGTCAGGATCATTTACTTTAATATCCATCAGCAGATCCTGATACACCGGAAAATCATCTTTGTTGATAGCCGTGTTCATATGAAATTGATTGATTGTCAGATAAGTTCCCAAATCCGCCAGGTCTTTGTCGAACTCTGCACGGCTTTTACTGGACTGCAGCTCTTCTTTGACTTTAGCCAGGTCTGCATCTTTAATATTCAACATTTCCTTATACTCTGGCTTACCCACGATATCGATGATCTTCGGCAGGGCATTATTTACAAAAATAGTAAGTGCCTCTTTGACGTTATCATTGGTGATTTTGAATTGAACTACCTGTTTTGCTTCAACACCCTCCGGCAAAGCGGCGTCCTTGGGCTTAATGTCACTGAAGTACTTTTGATCATCGTATTCACCAAGCAGTGTGTTTAGTACCTCATTCGAGAGCTTCTGCACCTTCTGTGTATCCATGGAGGCAGGGTTAAATTCGGTTCCTTGCTTCTCCGCCAGTTCTTTCAGATCAAGTTCTACGAACTTGCCAACCACCGTCTTCGGAAGCGGCAGGAACGGAATAGAAGGTACTTTGATATACATCTTCTCCGCGGTCATGACCATTGGAATATTAAAAGACATCGTCATATCGCCCTTCAGATTGAGCACCAGCGTCATTTCAGTTTGCATAGGATCTGCCTGATAGACACCATCAACGGTAACCTCGGCATTCTTCAGCATACTGAGCACCTGCGCCGTGGTGGCATCCGACTCCCCGTTTGCTGGCGCATCAATAGTCAGATTATTAATGACCACTTTGCTCTTCATCTCATACGATTTGAGCGTTGTCGCTTTGACAGCGGCTGACTTCAACGCTTCTTTAGGTGCTTGCTCTTTGTTCGCGCAGCCAGGCAGAATCATTGCAGCACTTAGCAGCAATGCGGCAGCGGACAACCCCCATTTTTTGTTCATTATAAATCTCCTCTCCCATGTAAAAAGTTTCTTCACCCTCCCTAATGATAAACCATTTGGGAAAAATGAGAAACATTTCTCAACATATATTCTCCAGAAGCAAATTAGCCCTGAGGATTATGATGGTCTACATGGTTAGCCTGTTTAACCTTTTTGGAACCGGATAAAGGCTCTGGACCTGAGGGTTTATGATCCTTGCGGCGCTCCTGATTGTTGTTCTCGACGCCCGGTACAGGCATGCTCTTCGGTTTGCTCATATTTAAGTTTCCTCCTATGGATTGGTAAGGTCTTGAAGAGCCTGCGCGCATTCATGAATTTGTCTGGTATACTGCTGCGCCAATGACTGAACGGCATCCGCCCGCTCATCGGTAGGGCGGCCAGCCTCTTCGGTATCAATCAAACTTACGGCTACCTCACGGCTATCGACATAAGTACAACGAAAATCAAGGGAATAGGCCTGCCGTCCGGCAGCATTAAAATGAATGAGCAGACTGTTCGGGTCCGCCGCATCACCCTGTAGGCTAAAGCTGTCTCCCTCCTCCATCAGAGCAGGCAGGCGCTCCTGCCAAGCAGAAACTAGACTTTGCTGATCCAGCTGTAATTGTCGGTTCATTGTTATTATCAGCCTCCTTCCCTATTACATTGCGGAGAAAGGGCGTTTTTTATACTTGTTGCTGTTCATAACAAACGAAAGCCAGCCATCCGGCTGGATCAAAAAAAGCCACCTTCCAAAGAAGGCAGCTTCTATCTTCATGTATTCATCTCTTAAAGGAAATGGCGGAGAGGATGGGATTCGAACCCATGTGGGCTTGCACCCTAACGGTTTTCAAGACCGCCCCGTTATGACCGCTTCGGTACCTCTCCAATGCATCTAAATTTCACATGCATTAGGATTGTACCACACAATGCAAGCATTATGCAACTATGATTATAGTGCAGCTTTCGGGCTGATCACTTTCACATTACGCATATACGGCTGTAGTACTGTAGGAATTACTACCGAGCCATCTTCCTGCTGATTATTCTCCAGAATGGCGGCTAACGTACGGCCAACAGCAAGAGCAGAACCATTCAGCGTATGAACAAATTCCGGCTTCGCCTTAGGCTCCTTGCGGAAACGAATGTTAGCCCGTCTCGCCTGGAAGTCTTCTGTATTCGAGCAAGAGGAGATTTCACGGTACATGCCGCTCTCAGGCAGCCATACCTCAAGGTCATACGTCTTGGCTGAGGTGAAGCCCATATCACCTGTGCAGAGTCCCAGTACCCGGTATGGCAGTTCCAGAAGCTGTAGCACGCGTTCCGCATCTGCCGTCATCTTCTCCAGTTCCTCATAGGAGGTCTCAGGTGTAGTAAGCTTCACAAGCTCCACCTTGTTGAACTGATGCTGACGAATGAGCCCGCGAGTATCACGGCCAGCCGAGCCAGCCTCTGAACGGAAACAAGAGCTGTAAGCCACATGATATTTCGGCAGATCCGCAGCCGTAAGAATCTCTTCACGATAGTAATTGGTTACCGGAACCTCAGCAGTAGGAATCAGATAATATTCTGTATCCCGAAGCTTGAAAAGATCCTCTTCGAACTTAGGAAGCTGACCGGTGCCGTATAGGCTGTCCTTATTTACGATATATGGGGGCAGCATCTCATCATAATGGTGTTCCCCGCTGTGAAGATCCATCATGAAGTTGATAAGTGCACGTTCAAGACGTGCTCCCAGACCCTTATAAAAGACAAAACGCGAGCCAGTAACCTTGGCAGCGGCTTCAAAGTCAATGATGTCCAGCTGCTGTCCCAGCTCCCAGTGTGACTTCGGTGTAAATTCAAACTCACGCGGCTGTGACCAACGGCGCACTTCCACATTTTCTTCCTCGGATCTGCCTACCGGCACCGATTCATGCGGAATATTAGGGATGCTCATCGTCAATTCTTCAATACGGGTCTCAAGCACTCTTACTTCATCATCAAGCTCTTTAATCCGGTCGGATACCGTACGCATCTCAACGATTAAATCCTCTGCGGGTTCGCCGTTCTTCTTCTTCTTCGCCACTTCACCTGATACGGTGTTGCGTCGGTTTTTCAATCCTTCGGTCTCTTGCAGCAGCTCACGGCGGCGCAGATCCAGCTGTGGAAATTCGGCAATCAGTTCAAGCGATTTGCCCCGCTTGTTCAGTGCCTCTTCTACTCGGGCATAATCACTTCGCAATATTTTTACATCTAGCACAAAGTTTCCCTCCTGAAAACAGCCCAAACTCTTTCAAAATGCTGTTTGCAGCTTTGAAAGAGTCGGAATGTTCTTATATGCGGTTCTATTGATTGGCCACTACACTACGCTCTACCATATCGGCAAAGTATTGGTGCAGCCTATAATCATCTGTCAACTCCGGATGAAAAGAGGATACAAGCAAATTCCCCTGGCGGGCAGTCACAATCTCATCGTTATAGAGCGTGAGCACTTCAACTTCCGGCCCAACCTCGTTAATAAGAGGAGCACGGATGAACACAGCGCGCACCGGTTCAAGGATTCCTTTAACCTGCAGATCACATTCAAAACTCTCCCGCTGGCGGCCAAAGGCATTCCGGGCAACGGTGATGTCCATCAGCTCTAAATGACCGGGTTCGCCCCCCGCAATATGCTTTGCCAGTACGATCATGCCCGCGCATGTCCCAAAAATAGGCTTCCCCTGACCGGCAAAATCACGGATAGCTTCAATGAAGCCGTACTTGCGCATGAGCTTGCCTATCGTAGTGCTTTCGCCGCCGGGTATAATCAATCCTTCGATCTCCTCCAGCTGCTCTACACGTTTGATTGGCAGGCCCTGAGCCCCGGTTTTCTCTATACTGACAATATGCTCTGTTACAGCGCCTTGAAGCGCCAGCACTCCTATTTTCATCGGGACAACCTTCTCTCTGTTAACGGCCGCGTTCCGACATGCGTTCTGCCGGTGACAATGAGGCAATATCGATTCCCTTCATTGGGGTGCCGAGGTTCTTGGATACTTCTGCAATCAGCTTGTAATCGGTGAAGTGAGTAGTTGCTTCAACGATTGCACGGGCAAACTTCTCAGGATTATCCGATTTGAAAATACCAGAACCAACGAACACGCCATCGGCACCCAGATGCATCATCAAAGCGGCGTCTGCCGGTGTTGCTACACCGCCTGCAGCGAAGTTAACAACTGGCAATTTACCTAACTGATGTACTTCAAGCAGTAGTTCGTAAGGAACACCCAGTGTCTTCGCTTCATTATACAACTCATCCAGTGAAAGATTGGTCACCTTTCGGATTTGGCTGTTGATGTACCGCATATGACGCACGGCCTCAACAATGTTACCTGTTCCCGGTTCGCCTTTGGTACGGATCATGGAAGCACCTTCATTTATACGGCGCAGCGCTTCACCCAGATCTTTGGCGCCACATACAAAAGGAACTGTGAATTCACGTTTGTTAATATGGAACACTTCATCAGCCGGAGTGAGCACTTCACTCTCGTCCAAATAGTCCACACCGAGGGATTCCAGAACCTTCGCTTCTACATAATGTCCGATGCGGGCTTTGGCCATAACGGGAATGCTTACTACCTTGATAACCTCTTCCACAATCGTAGGATCGGCCATCCGGGCTACACCGCCCGCTGCACGAATATCAGAAGGGACGCGTTCCAGTGCCATAACGGCTACTGCTCCGGCAGCCTCAGCAATTTTTGCCTGTTCTGCATTCATGACGTCCATAATGACGCCGCCTTTTTGCATTTCTGCCATGCCTCTTTTTACACGCGATGTTCCTGTTTCCATGACCAAGCCTCCCGTATGAACTTACTTAATCTAACATATAATTTTACCGCAAGGCGGCTATATATACAACCTATTTACTCGGATTTTCTCCTGTTTTCGACATTTTTCAGCCGTTAGAACAAGTTCTTAATTCCTTTAAACAGATCGCCAAAAAACTCTCCTATGGCTCTCATCAGCAGTTTGAACCAACCGGCCTTCTCTGCCTCTTCAGCCGTAATCAGGTTAACGGTCTTCTCCTGAACCTGGGTGATACCTTCCACCTGGTAGGAATAAGTGACTTTCCCCACTTTGCTGGCTCCGGCTATCGGTGCAACCAAGGTTGATGGATCATTGGTGACAACAGTCGTTTTAATTTGTGGAGATACAGTTCCCTTCGGTACGATAAATGTTACGCCAGCATCCGTTACAACGGAGACGTCTTTGTTCTTCCCTTTTAGTACAGGAACGGTTTCATTGCCCGCAATAACTGCCTTAGGAGCAACAACCTGCTTAATCTCAAAATTATTAAAACCAAAATCGAGAACTTTCTTGGTTTCTGTGAAACGGTGAGGCTCCGAATCGGCTCCCATTACCACACTGATCAGCCGCATCCCGCCGCGGACAGCTGTACCTGTGAAACAGTTACCCGCATTGGAAGTATGTCCAGTCTTCAGACCATCAAGCCCCGGATAAGCGTAAGCTTTAAAATTCGTGACATCTTTGTTTCCTTCCAGCATCC
Source organism: Paenibacillus sp. P3E (assembly GCF_001909045.1). Classification (NCBI taxonomy): domain Bacteria; kingdom Bacillati; phylum Bacillota; class Bacilli; order Caryophanales; family Paenibacillaceae; genus Paenibacillus; species Paenibacillus sp. P3E. Next base: position 44,712 of record NZ_LVWH01000183.1, read on the forward strand.
AGTTATAGTTAACCATTGGCGCTTTATCACGCTCACGGAATTTGTAGGATTGAATGGTAGTGAAATCCGTGAAATCCGGATGATCGGTTACAATGAATTTAGCCAAGAGTGCCGCATCCATAGCAGACATTACGGTTTCACGATCTGTGTCAGGCCGGAATTTCGCAGGCATATCATCCCGGTCGAGCCCGGTCGCGTTGATGAAATAGGCGGTCTTCATCCCCATCTTCTGTGCTGTTTCATTCATTAGAGCAACGAATTGCTGTTCAGATCCAGCAACCTCTTCTGCCAAAGCTACCGTGGCATCATTTGCAGAGCCTACCGCCATGGCTACGTATAGCTCTTTGACTGTATGTTCGTCCCCTTGTGCCAAAAAAATACGTGATCCAATTTGTTTGGAGGCATTCTCCTGCACCACGACTTTTTTATCCCATGATAGCTGGCCTTTGTTAACGGCTTCTGTAACTAGATACTCTGTCATCATCTTGGTCATGCTCGCCGGAGGCAGAGGCACATCCGCATTTAGTGATAACAGCACTTCACCTGTAGTAGGTTCCAGCAGAACGGCTGATTTCAGATTCAAACCCAGCGATTCTACAGAAGGAATCTTGACTGCAGTTGTTGCCTTGGTTCCAGTTTTACTTGTAGCTGCTGTGCCTGACTCTGTAGTAGCGGGGGCCTTTACTGCATCAGCCAGTGCCGAATTCACAGGTGAGGCCAGCATATTTAAAAGCAAACCTACTGTCGCTGTCTTAATCACTAATTGTTTACTGCTGAATTTATGCTTGTACTTCAATGATTACTACTCTCCTTTTGCCCTCATATCCATTGCTTGTTCTATTCTAACACAGGGGTACCTTCAAAAAAAGACAGACAGGACGAATTTCGTCCTATCTGCCCTTAAAATGCCGATTATCCAATCTTACAGGGAATAGTTAGGTGCTTCCTTGGTAATTTGCACATCGTGCGGGTGACTCTCACGCAGACCGGCTCCAGTAATCCGGATAAAAGAGGTATCATTACGAAGCTCCTCCAATGTCTTGGTTCCACAATAGCCCATCCCTGAACGAAGTCCGCCAATCAGCTGATGAACCGTATCTGAGAGACTGCCTTTAAAAGCAACGCGTCCTTCAATACCTTCAGGAACCAGCTTCTTGTCATCATCCTGGAAGTAACGATCTTTACTTCCCTGCTTCATGGCACTCATACTGCCCATGCCCCGATAAACTTTGAATTTACGTCCCTGATAAATTTCCGAATCCCCAGGGCTTTCGTCCGTACCTGCGAACAAGCTACCCATCATAACTGCAGATGCTCCTGCAGCAATGGCTTTGGTGATCTCCCCGGAGTATTTGATTCCGCCGTCCGCAATAATGGGAACACCGTACTCGCGGGCCACTGTTGCACAATCATAGATGGCTGTAATTTGAGGTACACCGATACCGGCGATAACACGTGTGGTACAGATCGATCCAGGTCCAATTCCCACCTTAACCACTGATGCTCCGGCTTCAATCAACTCACGGGTGGCTTCACCGGTGGCAACATTACCAGCCACAATGGTAAGATCCGGATATTGTTCGCGTAGTTTGCGGACAGCATCAATAATATTGATATGGTGCCCATGTGCAGAATCTACAGTGATGAGATCGACACCGGCTTTTACCAATGCTTCTGTCCGTTCAAACGTATCCTTGGAAATGCCGATGGCAGCCCCAACCAGCAGGCGGCCTTGGGCATCCTTGGCACCATTCGGGAATTGAATGGCCTTCTCGATATCTTTTATTGTAATCAGACCCTTAAGAATGTTGTTCTCATCCACCAAAGGCAGCTTCTCAATCTTATGGCGCTGCAGGATAACTTCAGCCTCCTGAAGGGTAGTGCCTACGGCAGCAGTCACCAAGTTCTCATGCGTCATTACTTCTTTGATCTGAATATTGAAATCATGAATAAACCGCAAGTCTCTGTTGGTCAAAATTCCAACCAGCTTGTTGTTGTCATCTACAATAGGCACACCGGAGATACGATATTTACCCATCAGGACTTCGGCGTCAGATACCCAGTGTTCTGGTGTAAGGGAAAAGGGATTGGTGATAACGCCACTCTCAGAACGCTTAACACGGTCCACTTCTTCCGCTTGCTGCTCCACGGACATATTCTTATGAATAATGCCGATGCCGCCCTCACGCGCAATAGCTATCGCCATTGCTGCTTCCGTAACCGTGTCCATACCCGCACTCATCAAAGGAATATTCAGCTTCACATTCTTGCTTAATACCGTAGTTAATTCCACTTCTTTCGGGAGCACCTCGGATTTACGCGGTACCAGCAGCACATCATCAAAAGTTAATCCCTCTTTGCCAAACTTATCTTCCCACACCTGGGTCATTCCTCCTCAAATGTCTTTATTCTAAACGCCTGCAAACTTTATGAATGAAGAAACTAAGGTTCAAGTCCATACCCGATAGACACTGATAAAGACCTAGAAGCTATACGTTTTCGTATCTTCAGTTAAGGTTTGAGATGCTTGTCCAAAAATATATTATTGCCATCTTAGCAAAGGGTTTTTGGCCTGTCAAGAATATTACATCACGGGAGAAGTTATTCAGAAAACTGCCTACGAGTAAGCGAATTCTTGGACGAAAGTCCGTTTGGAGTGGACACTTCATCAATAAATATCTATAGCCATTCGCTGCCAACACGGCAACCCTCATAAGGTAAACAGAACATCTCCTTACTAGTATCCCTCAAATTCCGCCAAAACAACAAAAAAGCCATTGTCGATTGCTCAACAATGGCTTCATGTGCTTGGCGGCGTCCTACTCTCCCAGGACCCTTCGGTCCAAGTACCATCGGCGCTGGAGGGCTTAACGGTCGTGTTCGGGATGGGTACGCGTGGAACCCCTCCGCTATCGCCACCAAACGGGCATTTACAGCGTAAATGCTTCAGGAACCTTCATTCCTGAAAACTGAATCCGAAACGAATCTGCGTTTTATCATTTGGATAAGCCCTCGACCGATTAGTATTGGTCAGCTCCATGCATTGCTGCACTTCCACCTCCAACCTATCTACCTCGTCGTCTTCA
>NZ_LVWH01000184.1:0-47475 GCF_001909045.1 Paenibacillus sp. P3E
ACAGGATCAGATCCTGGGTGATCAGCGACTGGCCCAGCGTCCAGCGGAATCTCAGCACATCCCGGACTTGGCCGGAGTGAAGCACGTATTTCTCCACCAGCTCGGCCTCGCCAGCGGGCTGGGCTTCATAGCGGCTGTCGATATCCCAGGCATCCCAGAGTGTCGGACGGTCATGGAAGAAGTGGAATTGGTTGGCCCGTCCGCCCTGCTGCACCACTTCCCGGCCGGCCGCTTTGTCGAACAGGCTGGTGATTTCGCCCCGTTCATTGAACGTCAGGCGGTAGTGCGGGGTCTCCCAGCGGTCATTCAGGACGGTGCGTTCCGGCCTATTCACTGCTTCCAGGCTTCCCGGCGTTGGCCGTTCCCCGCGTCTCAGCCAGATCGTTGTATACCCCATAGCCGGAATGGCCGGGACATGAATGTAAGCGGTCCGGTGATCTGTTGTCGGGTCCAGCGGAACGTCCGCAGCGGGCAAACCGGCGACGAGATCTATCGGAAGTGCATTTCCTGACGCATCATATGCTGCTATATTCCGTTCATTTTCCGTTGGTTTATTTTCCGTTTGTCTATTTGCTGTTGGTTCCCTATCTGTTGCTTCCGTATCTGCCAATGGAATGGCAACGACTGCATCACGCGCCCAGCCGAGGCTGTTGAACAGCACGTAAGGCTGGCCTTCGCCTGCTGTTGTGACCTGAGCCGCCAGGGCTTCCAGCCCCGGCTGCAGCGCTGCCTCACCAAGGGCGAACACCTCGCGGTATTCCTTCTCCGAAGTCTCATAGGCTTCGGGGATGGCCGAACCGGGAATAATGTCGTGGAACTGGTTCAGCAGTATCCGCTTCCAGCCGTGATGCAGCTGTTCGGCACTGCTCCTGCGCAGCTCGGGCTTCATGGCAGGAGCGGCCAGGGTCTGCCACAGCTCAGCCTCACGGTAGAGAATCTCCGCCTTGCGGTTGTTCCGCTTGTTACGGCCATGTGTGGTATAGGTGCCGCGGTGCAGCTCCAGATACAGATCGCCGCGCCATTCGGGCAGCTTGGGCTGCCGCTCCTCCATGCCTGCGAAGAAATCCGCGGCGCTGCTGAAGGTACTGGCCGGCTGGCCGACCATCAGGTCTGCACGGCGGATGTATTCCAGCATCTCGCGGGTGACACCGCCGCCGCCGTCGCCATGGCCGTAGAGCAGCATCTGCTCGTTATGGATCTTCTTTTCGCGGAAGGATTGCCAGTGTTCATGCACGTCCTTCGGCAGCGTATTCTCGTTCACCCCATGGTTGAGGTAGGACAGCATCGGGGTGCCGTCAATGCCCACCCAATGGAACAGATCGTACGGAAATACATTGGTGTCATTCCAGCCGAGCTTCGTGGTCATGAAATAGCGCACGCCGCCATGACGCATAATCTGCGGCAGTGAAGCGCAGTAGCCGAAGGTGTCCGGCAACCATTCAATCTCTGAGGTCTGGCCGAATTCCTTCTGGTAGAACCGCTGGCCGTAGAGCATCTGGCGCATCAGGGACTCTCCGCTTGGGATGTTCAGGTCCGGCTCGACCCACATGCCACCGACCAGCTCCCACCGGCCTTCACGAATTCGCTCTTTGACCTTGGCGAACAGGACCGGGTCGTTTTCCTTGAGATATTCGAACAGCTGCGGCTGGCTCTGGGCGAATTGATAGTCCGGGTATTCGTCCATTAAGGCATTGACGGTGGAGAAGGTCCGGCTGGTCTTCCGCACGGTCTCCCGCGCCGGCCACAGCCAGGCAATGTCGATATGCGACTGGCCGACCATATGAATGGTGCCTTCTGCGTTGCCGCCAATCCCTGCGATATCTGTACGCAGCGCCTCTTCCAGGGCGGCTACAGCACTGCCTTCACGAACCTCAGGCTCATTTAAATTCAAATATTCATCCATCACCCGGTACAAGGCTTCCAGCATCCGCGCGCGGCGCATATCCGCATCGGGCAGCAGGACCGCCGCATCGCGGACGATGACGGCGGTATACATCAGGCTCTGGACCGGCTCATTGACCCGTACCAGCCAGGTGCGGATGGCCCGGATCGGCGGCTGGATGACCGCCTGCTGATTCAGCGGGTCCACCGGCTCGGGAATGGGATCGAACAATTCGATTTCCAGCTCCAGCGGCCGGCCGTCCGGCGAGGCTTCCAGGGTTACAAAGGTGTGGTTCCGGTCGAGGCCGTGGCGGGATTCCCCGTTCACCCGCAGCAAGCCCTCGCCGCCCGACTCAAATATGAGCCCCGTACGCTGCCCTTGCCATTCTGCCGGGATCGTAAGCGAAAGGCGGAAAAAATACGTGGTTCCCTGCACACTCGGGAACAGGTTGAAATCTCCGCCTTCGGTATACGGCCGCATTCCGTCATATTGACCCGGCATGGTATAGACCGAAGCCTGAATGTCCCAGCCTTCCAGCGCCTGCTGCTCCAGCCATTGCCGCTCGGACAGCTCGCGGATGAATCTTCTAATCCGTTCCATGTGACCCCTCCGTTACCTCGAGTGCAGCTTCCAGCACCTCATTGACATGACGGCCCACCAGCACTTTGAATCCTCCCGGCTCCACGACAGGCTGAGCCCCCGGGCCGATATATTGCAGCTGCTCCGCGCCGACTTCAAATTCTACGATTTGCGCTGCGCCTGGAGCCAGCGTGATTTTGCGGAAGCCTTTGAGTTCCTTCGCGGGTCTGGATACCTTGCTCACCACGTCGGAAATGTAGAGCTGAACGACCTCGGCGCCTTCCCGTTCTCCCGTGTTGGTCACGGTGACCCGTACGGTTGCGGTTTGGTCTGCCGTGATTGCCTGTGGCTCCACCTGGAGTTCTGAGTAGCGGAAGCTCGTATAGCTCAGTCCGAACCCGAACGGGTAGCGGGGCTGCGAATCGGCTTCCAGATATTGTTTGCCGCGTGAACGCTTGCCGTTGTAGTACATCGGAAGCTGACCCACATCCTTCGGCCAGGAGATGGTCAGCCGTCCGGAGGGATTCACGTCTCCGAACAGAATATCCGCCACCGCATGGCCGCCCTCCTGGCCGGGATACCAGGCTTCCAAAATGGCATATGCGTGCTCTTCAATCCAGGGCTCGCTCACCGGACGGCCGTTGATATAGACCACAATGACCGGCTTGCCCAGCTGATGAATCTTCTTGAACAGTTCAAGCTGCACACCTGAGAGGGCCAGCGAGATCCGGTCAATCCCTTCGCCGCAGTCCATATCGCTCCAGGCATGCTCCGTCACTTTTGACGCTCCGGTCTTCAGGTCGATGCTGCCTTCGCCGAAATCGCGGGCGCTTGAGCCGCCGAGCACCATGACCACCGTGTCAGCCTGCGCGGCGCAGGCCAAGGCGGCTTCGAAGCCTTCCCTGTCCTCGCCTTTGATCCGGCAGCCGGGGGCATACAGCACCCGCTCTGCTCCAAGCTTGCTGCGGACACCGTCTAAGACGGTGACGATGCTGGACCGCGGCTGCGGTGAGGTATAATCCCCCAGCTGATTGTACGGTGCATCGGCGTTCGGGCCGATGACCGCAACCTTGCCGGTGCTCCCGCTGCCGCTATTGCCTGTGGCACTCGAACTGACGCAGCCACTCAGGCTGTTGTCCGCGCCACTCGAACTAATGCTGCCACTCCTACCGTTGCCTGCACCACTCGCACCGACGCCGCCATCGCTGCCAGGATTGCCTGCGCCGATCGCACGGACGCCGTCAACGCTACCGTTACCACTACCACTGTCACTGGTGCCCCCGCTGACCTTTAGCGGCAGCGTCCCGCCCTCATTCTTCAGCAGAATGATGCTCTCCGCAGCCAGCTTCCGGGCCAGCTCCCGGTGCTTCGCGCTGCCGATGAATTTCTCCGCCGCCTCCGGATCGGCGTATGGCTGCTCGAACAGGCCGAGCTTGAACTTCAGCTCCAGCACCCGCTGCACGGCGCGGTCCAGAACCTCCACCGCCAGCTTGCCGCTGCGGACAGCACCGACGAGATGTTCTCCGAACATGACGCCGGACATCTCCATATCGATGCCTGCCGTGATGGCTTGCACCGACGCATCCAAACCGTCCTCAGCGACGTCATGGCCGGCGGCCAGCATTTCGATGGCGCCGCAATCGGTAATCACGAGGCCGTCAAAGCCCCAGGCCCCCCGGAGAATCTCCTCCAGGAGTGCGGTATTCGTTGTACAGGGCACGCCGTCAATCTCATGGTAGGCGGGCATAATGGACACCGCGCCTGCTTCCACCGCCTTCTTGAACGGCAGCAGATCCACTTCCAGCAGCTCGCGCCAGCCCATATGCACCGGACCGGCATTGCGGCCGCCCTCGGAGCTGCCGTACCCGGCGAAGTGCTTCAGTGTAGCACCCACACTATCCGGGCTGCTCAGCGATTCCCCCTGCAGCCCCTCCACGGCGGCCACGGCCAGCTCGCTGATCAGGTAGGCATCTTCGCCAAAGCATTCCTCCGTCCGGCCCCAGCGGGGATCGCGCACCACATCCAGCACCGGCGAGTAGGTCACCGTTCCACCCTGGCTCCGGGTTTCCAGCGCCACCGCCCGGCACATCTCCCGGTACAGGTCCACATTCCACGAGCTGCCCAGTGACAGCGGAACCGGAAATACGGTCGCCCCGATGGCCATATGGCCGTGCGAGCACTCTTCCCCGATCAGGATCGGGATGCCGAGGCGCGAGTTCTCGATGGCATAACGCTGAATCGCATTCACTGCCTCCGCCCCCTGGCGCGGGGACAGCCCGCTGGCCAGGGTCACTCCGGTCCACGGATCCGCGCGGAGCATACCGTAGAGCGAGCCGATGCCCGTTTCTGCCACCTGACGTTTAAAATCCTCAGTAAGAGTAATCTCCCCTTCAGTATGTTCATAAGCCTGCCAGCCGAAGGGCTGAACCAGCTGTGCAGCCTTTTCTTCCAAGGTCATCTGTCCCAGCAGATGCTCTGCCCGTTCCCGGGCCGGTCTGTCTGGATCTGTATAGGTCATACTCTCCACTCCCTCTCTGGTGACGGTCTTATTCTTTCACGGCTCCTATCGTAAGACCCTGGATGAAATAACGCTGGAAGAATGGATAGGCAAAAATAATCGGACCCGTCGCCAGCACCACCATCGCCATACGCGAGGTATCCTGCGGCATAGAGCGAAGAGCCTCCATGCTGAGTGAGCTGTTGGTCGAGTTCTGCATAATGAACTGCATGCTGGTCTCGATCCGCATCAGCATAGACTGCAGCGGCACCAGATTCGGATCATCGATGTAGAGCAGTGCATTGAACCAGTCATTCCAGTAACCCAAGGTACTGAACAGGGCAATGGTCGCCAGACCGGGCAATGAGAGCGGCAGTACCAGTGTAAGAAAGATGCGGAATTCGCCTGCGCCGTCGATTTTACCGGATTCGAGAATGGCATCGGGAACGCTGGTACTGTAAAAAGTACGTAGGATCATAATGTAGAAGGCATTGACCGCCAGCGGCATCACAAGCGCCCAGATCGTATCCTTCAGGCCCAGAAACTGTGTAACGATAATATAGGTCGGAACGAGTCCGCCGTTGAAGAGCATGGTGAAGAAGGCAAAGAACGCAAAGAAATTGCGGTATCTGAAGCTTTTACGCGAAATGGCATAGGCATAAAAAGAAATAAACAGCAGGCTGATCAGTGTGCCGAGCACCGTCACGAGGATGGTCACCCCATAGGATTGCAACAGCATATCTCCCGACTGGAATACATATTTGTACGCACCCAGACTCCATTTAGCCGGGAACAGACTATAGCCGTCTCTGGCCAAAGCTCCTTCATCCGTGAAGGAAATGATGACTACAAAGATAAACGGAAATACGCATAGTAACGCAAAAACACCGGCAAACAGATTAAACAGCACGTTCCAGGTTTTGGAGAGCTTATGAAAATCACGTTTTTTATTGACAATAGTGGACATCTGGTTCACTCCTTTCGCCCTGACTAGAATAAGGCGCTGTCCTTGTTGAATTTACGCACGATATAGTTCGAGGTAATGACAAGCACGAAGCCGACTACGGATTGATATAGACCCGCCGCAGTACTCATGCCAATCTCGCCTGTAGATTTGAGGCCTTGGTAGACATAGGTATCGATAACGTTCGTAACACTGTAGAGCGTCCCGGAGTTGCGGGGCACCTGGTAGAACAGGCCGAAGTCGGCGTAAAAGATTTTTCCGATGGCCAGCAGCGTCATGATCGTAATAATCGGGCTGAGCAGCGGCAGCGTGATGTTCTTGATCTGCTGGAATTTGCCTGCACCGTCGATCATCGCCGCTTCATACAGCGATTTGTCGATACCCATAATAGCGGCCAGATAGACTACGCTGTTATAGCCGAGCGCCTTCCATAGATACACGAGCACGAGGATGACCGGCCAGTATTTTTTCTCGGAATACCAGTTGATGGGTTCTGCTCCAAAATAGCCTAGGATCTGGTTCAGCACACCGCTCTCGGAGCTGAGAAAGCTGAAGGCAAAGTAGCCGACTACAACCCAGGACAGAAAGTACGGCAGGAACATGCCGGTCTGGTAGACCTTGGCCAGTTTTTTGTTGGCAATCTCTGCAAGCACAATCGCCATAACTACCGACAGCACCAGCCCCAGCAATATGAAAACGGCATTGTATAAAAGTGTGTTGCGGGTGATGATATACGCGTCATTCGTAGTGAACAGAAACTTAAAGTTATCCCAGCCCACCCACTTGCTGTGGAAAATGCTTGCCCAGAAGCCCTCCCGGCTGTAGCGGTATTCTTTAAAAGCAATAACCGTCCCTACCATCGGCAGATAGGAGAAAAAGAGGAACCACAGCGCGCCTGGTAGGACCATGAGCAGCATAACCTTGTCTTTGATGATATTTCGGATGAATCCGCCAATCATTTTCACGTGGAGCCCTCCTAAACTGTAAAAGAAAAGACCGGGCTATAGGCTTGGCACCCGCCCGATCTTCCTTAAGGGAATGAATTATTTGTTGTTCGCAGCTTTCCAAGCGTCGATTTGGGTTTGTGCTTCTGCGATGATTTTATCGAGTCCGGCAGCTTTGAATTTCTCAATCGCTTTTGGCAGATATTCGTCAGGATCTACGGTTCCTGTCATCAGCGGGGCCCAGAATTCTTCCTTCACGTTCTGCACAGCGGCGATTTCACTCGTTACCTTGGAGGTATCAAAGTTGAAGCCGAGCAACGGAGCATTGATGCCTGCTTCATTAAACTTTTTGAACTGCTCCCACTTGTCCGCAGGGTCGCCTTCGTTCAGGTAGTTGATCATGATATTGCCCAGAGAGAAGGACGGCATATCATAGTTTTTCGCTTCCGGCAGATTCTTGATGGTGTTATCATTGATTTTCTCGTAATGCACGCCTTCAATACCCGAGTCAACCAGGTTGCGCAGATAAGGATCGGTGTTCAGCAGGTTCAGGAATTCCATGGCTTTCTCCGGATGCTCGGAGTTGGCGGAAATGGCCTGCATCGAACCCATAACGGACCAGTTATAAATGTAGGATTCGCCCGCAGGGGTTGAAACTACAGGGTAGCCGTAGCTGGCCGTCCACAGATTGTCAGCCATAGGCTGTGTAGTGGCGCGATCCATGAACCATTTGCCGGCTTTGTAGAGATCATCCACGGAGGAGGTTGTCGCTACTTCAGATGATACGTAACCTGCCTTGTAATATTTGTGTACGGTTTCAAGACTGGATTTCAGCTCTGGACTTTCCAGGATGTTGACGATTTTATAGTCCTTTGTATTCAGATACACGGCCATCGGCATTTTTTCGATAATGTAGTCGAAAGGCAGCACCGGCATGTAGTCCTTCACCATTGCATATGGCGTGATGCCTGGTTCGTTTTCCTTAATGGTTTTGAGCATAGGTTCAATGCTGTCCAGTGTGGTTGCTTTGCTGATGTCCAGCTTATACTTGTCCACAAGCTCTTTGTTGAAGCGCCACACTTCCTGTGCCGGAAGCTCTTTGTTGGCAGGAATCGCATAGTTGTGTCCGTCTACCTTCGAGCCTTCCAGGAATGCCGGGTCGATGGCAGTCTTGATGTCTTTGCCGTACTTATCAATCAGGCTGTCCAGTTCCATGAATGCGCCTTTGCGGGCATTCTGCACATAATCCAGGGCCCATGAACTGGTAAACATAATATCCATAGGTTCACCGGAGGCTACCTTAACCTGCATTTTTTGTGAATAGTCGCCGTAATCAAGCATATTGATTTTCAGGGTTGCGTTAATTTTCTCTTTGGTGTATTTGTTGATTTCAGCCACAACCATGTCCAGGTCCTTCTGCGGCGCACCGATAGTGTACCAGATCAGCTCTACCGGCTTCTCCGAGTTGCCTTTTGATCCCGAAGCCGAATCATTGGAACTTGCATTGTTCGAACCACCGCCGCATGCGCTAAGCAGCACCGAGACTGCCATCATCGATGTCAGTAATAGGGACAACCGTTTGCTTTTCTTGCTCATTCTTTATAACCTCCCCTTTATTCACCTCAAAACTGCAGGACATGTGAAGGTCTGTTCGGCCTTTGTCCCTTCAAGGATTACCTTAACTTTAGTTGATGTAAGCATTTTCAGACAGAAGCTAAACTAAATAAATCATGTAGAAAATAAAGAAAAGAACTTGCCCGGCAGACAGCCGTTACACAAGTCCTTTATATTCGGTGGGGGAAATCCCCACATATTTTTTGAATTGCTTATAGAAATAACCGGTCTCCCAGTAGCCAACATTCCTGGCAATCTCATGCACCTTGGACGAGGTTCCCCGCAGCTGCTCCTTGGCCTTCTCAATCCGGTAGCGGTTGATATATTCAGTGAACGTATCCCCTACCTCTTTGCTGAACAGCTGTCCCAGGTAGACCGGGTGGATGTTGAACTGTGCCCCGAGTGTCTTCAGCGAAACATCCTCAGCGTAGGATTCATGGATAAAATTAAGCACCTGCTGCACGACCGGACTCTTCACATCACGGATCAACAAGTCAATCGTAAGCGACGCCGCTTCTTTCAGAATCTGAATCCATTCATGAATGGAGGTCGTTTCGCGGAGTCTGCGGAAGCCCTCCTGGTATAGCTCAGGTTCTTCGCAATGTCTGATTTCCTTCAATTGCATTTTGAAGCGGATTAGCCATTCCATGGAGAAATCATGGAGAACCTCGGGAGTTACGCCTTCCATATGCCGCAGCTGCTCGAACCGCTCATCAATCCGCTGCAGCAGCGCTTCCTTGTCCTTAGCCAGAATCAGCTTCTGCACCTGCTCCCAGTTCTGCGTGACCTCCCGCCCGTCCGCCTCGCTGCGGCTGGCTATCTCCTCATAGCGGATCACTGTCCGTTCCGGGAACAGAATGAAATATTCCCGCGCTTTCTTCGCTTGCTCATAGCTCTGTGCCGCCCCTCCCTCTGTCTCCACGACACTGCCCATCGAGAAGCAAAGCGGCTGATAGGAGGACAGCCTCTTCACCAGGCGCTCATGGCAGCGTTCGACCTCTTCCTTCCCGCGCTGGTATTCGCTTAAGCCATGCAGAAGCACGGCATCTCCATCCATATCCTGAAAAAGAATAGTGGAGCTGCTGTCCCCAAGGGCATTCGCAACCGCCTTCAAGAATTCAGCATTGCCGGCCCCCCTGCCCGGCCGCAGCAGGGCAGCCAGTAATAGCGGCTTGTCCAGCTGGATGCCCAGCAGTTCCGACCGCTCACGGAATTCATTCACTCCAATCTGTTCCCGGAGCCAGCGGTGCATAATATTATCTCTTAATATAGAGATGCTCTGCGCGTTCAGTTCATCTTCAACTCTGCTCATATGAAGCTTCTCCACGGTATTGCTAAGTGTAGCCTTGAACTCCTCGAGATTAATCGGCTTCAGCAGATAATTCTCAATGCCGAGCGTCATCCCTTCCTTCAGATACCCGAACTCATCATACCCGCTGAGAATAATGACCTTCAGCCCCGGCTGGAGGCTGCGGACAGCACGGATCAGATCCAGACCGTTCATCAGAGGCATGGAAATATCGGTAATCAGAATATCTGCGCGGAGCGACGTGAGCGCCTCCAGGGCCTCTTGGCCATTCTCCGCCCGGCCGACAATTTCCATTCCCATCCCGGCCCAATCGACAATATCATACAGCCCTTCAATAATAAAAGGCTCATCGTCCACGATAAATACCTTATACATAGGTTGGCTCCTCCTCTCCCAGATCAGGAAAACATAAGGTCACGGTGGTCCCCTGGCCTTCTTCGCTCGCTACCGCTAAGCCGTGCGGTTCTCCATACAGCAGTTGCATCCGTTCATGAATGCTCCGTAGCCCGAAGGACTGCGAAGAGCTGTCCGGATCCAGGAGATCCTTCTGAATCTGCGCAAGCCGTTCCTGCTTAATGCCACGTCCGTTATCGTTGACCACAGCGCGGAGAATCCCGCCTTCCTTGACCAGATCAACCCGGATATGGTTATCGCTGCGGTCTGTCCGCATCCCGTGAAGGATATAATTCTCAACGACGGGCTGCAGGGACATCTTCAGCACGACCCGCCCCTCTAGCTCCTTGGGGCAATGGAGCTCATAGGAGAATTTGTCCTTATACCGGATGCGGAACAGCTCCAGATAAAGCCGGCAGGCTTCCAGTTCATCCTTCAGGGTATGCTTCGCCTTGGGGTGGACATAGCTTTTGAACAGAACAGACAGGCTGTAGATCATCTCTCCAACATCTGCAGCCCCCTGTGAAATGGCGCGCATGCGGATGACTTCCAGGGTGTTATAGAGAAAATGCGGATTGACCCTTGCTTCCAGCGCAGCGATCTCGCTGTGCTTCTGCTTAATCTCCGCCTTGAACACCCGGTCGATGTACAGATTCAGCTCGTCCAGCATATCATTGAAGCTTTTGGAGATCTGGCCCAGCTCGTCTTCCTTCACATCGGTGATGCGGGCATCAAGGTCCCCATTCTTCACCTTACGGGTAAAGCGGATAATGTTATGCGCCCGGGTGGCAAAATTGCTGATAAACAGCGAAGGTGTGATCACCGCAAACAGAATACAGATCAGGCAAATGGTAATAATCATGTTGCGCAGACCGCTGTAAGTCGCTGCAAGCTCCCCCTCCGGCACCACACTGAGTACAGTGAATCCGCCCTGGGTATGCGTCAGCTTCGTAATCAGCATGCCGTTCACTTCCTCGCCGTCGGCATAGATCGCTTCAATCTGCTCAGGATAAGGATATTTCTTACCGTAGAATGTCCCTGAGCTGTCAAACAATACATCATTGTCTGCCGACAGCACGATAATATCGCCTTTGAAATCATCCTTGTAGTCACCCATGCTCGCCCAGATATGGTCCGCATCATAGAACACCAGCAGCTGTCCGATATTCCGCAGCGACTGCTTGTCATTAATCGGCACACGGATGGAGAACATGGGGGAATCTGCGAGGGATATCGTTTTGCGGACCCAGATATTCGGTGTCGTTACACTGCTGGCTTCCTCCAGATATAAAGCATCCGGCACAAACGAATGGGCCGCATTGGTAGAGATAATATTGAAGTTCTCCTGTTCATTGAATACATACAGCTGCTGTTTGGCAGAGCTGTAGAGCAGCAGGCTGCGGATATCCGGATCATCTTCCATCTGGTTGCGGAAAAACTGCACACTGTCTGTGGTGGTGTTGCTCTCTTTAAGATAACGTTCAAGCCTGTAGGTGACATAATCTTGATAGGGATGCTCCAGCAAGTAGGATGTATTGGCCGTAAGCTCACTGTCCCGGTATACATCGCGCATCATCGTCTGCACGGCATCGTATTTATGCTGCATATAGTTGTTCACACTTTCCACGGTACGCTTCTGGATTTCCAGCTGCCTCTGTACTGCAGATTGGGACATCAGCAGGAACATCAGGTAGGAGAATGTAATCGTGGTTACCACCGCTATAATGGAAAAGATCAGGATGATCTTCATGAACAGATTATTTTTAAAATGCTTTTTGTACCAGTTTCCGGGGAGCAGCATGATGTCTCTCTCCCTCCTATTCACACAGGTTGATTGCCACATTATATCACGCAAGAGGAAACAGCTGGGCTATTCTTGTAAAAGGAAGGCATCTGTTTCCTAACAAATAGTACGATTATTGAGGACTTGTGAACCTGTACATTCCTATGATTGCCAAAAGGTCCACTTATCAAAAAAACAGCCCGTCCGGAGCTTCAGCTGTGAGACAAGTCGCAGTTGATTCAGGCATCGGCCGGCCCGGGGCATTCATGTATCTCCTTCAACAATAAGGTAAGGTCAGATGTGTAAACAGGGTAAAATCTAAAGGTTTACTATACAAATTAAAGGTTAGCGTTTTCATATGCGACAGGATTCAGGTAACAAGCCACAGCCTACTTGTGAACACTCCCAAGGAGCTACCCGCACATAATTTTAGCAGTAAAGAAGCGCCGGATGAGCTGCTCTGCTCTTCCGGCGCTTCCCCTTTTACCCTATATCTCCATCGCCGCTAACTGCTTCGTCATCGAACTGTATCCTTGCACCGACTGGGCAATATAGGACAATACAGTGTCGCTCCAGCCGTAAACATAGTAGGTCTGCTCATCCTGCTCAGGCACCATTGCATGACGGTAAGGTGCGATATCGACAATAAATGCTTTAACATCGGGATTCACCTTCTTGCGGTACAGCTTGAGCTGTTGATAGAATGGGCTGCCGCTGTTCTGCTGCTCATCGGTGATGATGATCACCTGGTCCACCTTGATGTGCTGCTCCAGCAGCTTGCGGACCGGTGCGCCGGTATCGGTTCCACCCCGGGCCTGTATCCGTTCCGCCTGGCCCAGAATGCTGTCCCGCCGGGAAGGCTTCGCGTCGGCCACCTCGGTATCGAAGAGCCAGAACAACGACTTCCCTTGAGTCTTCTTATACAAAGCCAAAGCAAATATGGAACCGGTCTCCAGATAATCACCCTGCATCGAGCCGGAAATATCGAGAAAAATCGCGGTCCGTCCCTCCATATCCGGCAGGTTGTCAAACGTCAGGTCCACCGCTTCTCTCAGCGCATCCCGAAGCTCAGGCTGCTGCACCTGCCGGAACGCTGTCGCGAAACGGAAAGGCAATATCCGCGCTTTGCGCAGCCCCTGTCGATCCACTAACCGGTTCACTACATAATCCAGATTCCGCTGATCGTCGAGGACGCCGCTCCGCTGGAGCGTATTCAAATGGCGGAGCAGGGCGAACGTAGGCATCTGATACAGGATCGCCTTCCAGACTTCCCGGGAAGGCTGGATCGCTCCTGTTACGGCTGAGTATGGAAGCTTGCCCCGCTCGATCCACTCGATCTGCTCCTCCGCGGTCACGGCCTGCTTCAGCTTCTCCATCGCCTCCACCTGTGGCAATAGCATCAGATTGGCCTCCTGACCGCGTAAATAACGGAACAAGGCCTGCTGTTTGAGATCCGTCGGCTTCGGATGAGCTGTGGCAATGGCGTCGCCAAGGCTATAGCCACGGCCTCGACCATTATATTTCAGCGCCCAGTACTCGCTGATTCCTGACAGGAACAGATTGACCTGGCGCTTCACCGCCCGGCCGCCCTCCCCACGTCCCAGCCCCTGCAGGATCGTCAAGAAATCGGACAGGTCAGACGGGATTTGCACAACCTTCATGAAGACTTTGGCGAACAGATCCGGACGGGTACCGGATAGTACAGCCAGCCCAAACAGCGGCTGCAGTCTCATGAACCCCTCCCCCCTGGCATAGACCAGCGCTTTTGCCATAAATTCCGGCTGTTCAAGAGCCATTTGCTGATGCAGCTCTGCCGCATGATCTATAAGCTCCTGCTGGTCCGCATAAAACGTATTATGCATTGTATTCGTCAAAAGCATCTGCAGATACTGCTCTTCCACAGGACGCGTATAAGCGGGATACCCTTCCTTGTTCAGGGCGTGTGGCTTCATGGAGCCAAATAGTTTTGAAGCAAAGCTCATGTTCATTACCTCCTAATCATCAATACCGGTGAGGAAAATGTGGGACAGGTGTATCTGCAGGAGTCGAACCTGCCGTATTGCCCAGGATCATTCATTGGTCACGTTGGAGTGTGAAGTAACCCGTCCCGGCGCCTCACCGGCTTGATGGATTGCACAAAGCGAGGAATTGGGTTGAAAAGGCCGGTCAGTGCCCTGGGGCACCGTCAATTCTATTCCCGTAACAGACGAAGGATCCCTTTCAGTCGCCTCGCTTTGTGTACATTTTATCCTCCGAAGAAAACAAGATTGGACAGGCACAGACTGCTCTACCACTGAGCTATTCCTTCTTTAGAAAGAAGCTGGAGTCGAACCAGCGACAGGTCGCTTAACAGGCGAAGTATCCCGTCCATGCGCCTCGGAGAATCTTTTCAAGTCAGCTTCGCTTGGCAGCATCAGCTTTCTTGTATCCATCTTCGCTTATTTTCTTCCCGGCGAACATGGCGTAAGTATTACGAGAATAGAGAAACTTCTCCATTTTCTCCATTTGCCACCGCTGGTACAATAGAAATTAGGTGTCTACTATGTATGATCGGAGGCTGCCATGGCCAAGGAAAGCTTTGATAAGGAAATCCAGTTTCTGCGGATGCTTGTATTGACCAGCGGTGCGTACAGCCGTCAGCAGTTTGCCGAACGTCTCGGCATCTCGGTTCATACCTTCGATAAAACCCTGAAGAAGCTAAAGGAAGTCGCAACCACCCTGCAGGAACAGCCGCCGGAGGCACAAGCCCAGGGCTTCACCGATGCGCTTCGGTTCAATTACTACGAATCCGCCGACCCCCTGCTGCTGTTTCTGTTCCAGGCCAAGTCGCTCAAGGAATCAGAAAGTCTGAGAATCTCCCGGATTCTAGCTGCACTGAATGGCGGCCAGGAGCTGGCCATAAAGGATCTGCTGGACATCTGCTGCTGCGGGCTGGACCCGGAGAGTACTTTTCCCGATGAAAAGACGATCCGCGGCGACCTGAAATATTTGCAGGAGGTCGGGGCTATTGTACGGGGAGCCGGTCCGCGTCCTTACCGTTACCGGCTGAATAATGATCTGGTCAAGCAATTGACCGGAGAGGAGCTTATGGATCTGTTCGACTTCGTGGATATTATGGCGAATACCCAGCTGCCTTCCGTGCAGGGATATTTGCTCCGCAACAGTCTGAAAAAAGAACTGCTCCGGCTGGATGCGGAGAAACAGGCCATCGAACCCTTTTTATACAAATACCATTATTATTCCAGAATCCTGGATGAAGCCCACTTGTCCACACTTCTGGCAGCTATTAGAAGCCGCAGTAAGGTGCAGTTTCTCTACTTCTCGCCGAAAGCCGACACCAGCTATGCCGCTAAAAGCACCAATCCGCTCTTCGAGCGTGAATCCGGCGGCCGCCCGGAAACAGCACTGCCCCTCAAAATCGTCTACGATCATCAGTACGGCAGATGGTACTTACTCACTCACAGCAAGCACATGGGCATCCGCAAGTACCGGATGGAGGGCATGACACAAATCGAGGAAGGCGAAGCTGTCACAGAAGAGCTTTTCCTGGCGGAGCAATCCGCGTTGGAGCAGCAGATCGCCACAAGCTGGCTGATCGATACCGGCCGGCCCGTTACTGTTAGGGCTAAATTCCTGAATCCCCAGCGCAGCGGCTCTGCCCGTAATTTTGTGAAGGAGCGTGTGCTGCTGCAAGGGCAGTGGGGTGTTATAACCGAGGAAGATCTGCACTTTTTCATCTATGAAATTACCGTAAACGGCACGACCGAAATCAAGCCCTGGCTGCGCAGCTTCGGCTCAAGCTGTGAGGTGCTTGCGCCGAGGCAGCTCCGGCAGGAGCTGATTGCGGAATGGAAGGAGATGCTGGACTACTATGAACCCTTTTGAGAAAATCTTTAATTACCGCATCCTCTCCCGGATGGAGGATAGCGGCGTCTTTCTCTCCACTTCCCATGAACGCTCCTGGCTGAAGCTGATGCTGGACCATCCCTCTGCTGCCGCCGCCTTTTCCGGAGTGACGCTTGATAAGCTGCAGACCCTTTTAGAGGGAGAGGCTCCTCTGAATCTCGCTGAAGATCTGATCCATAAGGCTTCGACTGCAGAAGTACAGGTCTATCATCCGCTGGTGCGTGTGCTTCGCCGAAGTATTCAACACCATCAGGGCATACAGGTGAGCATCGGCCCGAACAACGGGCACCCCGGTCCGGAACAGTCCGGCCTTCCCTACCGTCTCGAATATTCCATGGTCAAACGGGAATGGTATCTGCTGTGGTACAGCTGGACGCGCCGGGACTTCATGAGCATCAGACTGAAGAAAATAACATCGGTATGCGAAGTTCCGGCTGCACCCGAGCTTGTCCGCACGACTCAGGCCGAGATTCACCGAATTCTGGAGAGCCGCAGACAGAGCGCCGTGATTGAGGTCCTTCCGAATTACAACCGGGAGTTGTCGAGGATTCTCTATGCCTTTTCCTGCTTCGAGAAGGAGGTCCGTTATGACGAGGACAAGGACACCTATTACATCTCCTTGTTCTACTTGGGCAACGAAGGTGAATATGTGCTATCCAAAATGCGCTTTCTGGGCAAACGGGTGCGAATTGTTGAAGGGAACTGGCTAAAAAAACGCATGCGGGAATCCGCTTTGAAGGCGTTGGCTCTGTATGGAGCCTCCCCGGACCAGACGCTGACCCGCCAGGAATGATCCTCCGCAAAAGCGGGCACAGTAACAGCAGGTCTGAGAAATACTGCTGCCACACTTAGCACATGCTTACAAAACTTTTAGCGTATGCTTTCGAAGCGAGTTTTGTACGAAGTCACTCGATGGAGCACATGCTTACAAAACTTTTAGCGTATGCTTTCGAAGCGAGTTTTGTACGAAGTCACTCGATGGAGCACATGCTTACAAAACTTTTAGGAGGATATCAATGGACACTCACGAGTTCGTGGAGAAGTTTCAGGAGAACATGAAGAAGGCGGAGAAAAACAAACGCCGCGGCAAAGGCTCACCGGAAGCCCGGCTGGCAACCAAGCAGCACGGCACGAATAAATAAATAGCAGATAACCCCGCAGGACTCCTGAATTCTGGAGAGGAGACCTACGGGGTTATTGTCTGCTGTTCTTCGTGGATATGGAGCTGCAGTGTCTCTTTTGCAGCTGCGATTGCGGCTTTCTTTTCAAAGTTAGGAATAATTCTCGAAGAAATAAAGGCAACAATAGGTACGGTCAGCACCACACCAAAACATCCGGTAATCCCTTGAACCACTTCGATTGTCACCATATTCATGTTGGCTAATTGGTTGAAGGAAGCTCTGATCGCATACAGAATCATAAGCGAAGCCAGCGTAGTTCCGGTGAGGGCAAGAATTAGCGTATTCGCCATTGTCCCCATCATATCGCGGCCAACATTGATTCCCGAGGCAAACAGCTCGCGCTGGGTCAGCTTAGGATTCGTCATGTATACCTCATGCACAGATGCGGCAATAGAGATACCTACGTCAATAATGGCGCCTAGCGAAGAAAGTAATATTCCCGCGAACAGCATTCCTCCGAGTTGGAGTCCAGTCTCGTCGGAAATGGTAATCAGAACATCAACCTCTGCGGTATTATAACCGGAAATATGGACTAAAGAGCCAAATACATAAGCCAAGACCCCCGAAATCAAGACCCCGCACACTGTCCCCAGAATTGCTGCCCAGGACCTTGCGCTCCAGCCGTTCAGCAGCAGCAGAGTAACACAGGTAGTTAGAATAACGATAAGCACGGAGGCAAAAACAGGAGAATACCCCCTATACAGCATCGGGATAAACAAATAGATAATACAGGCAAAGGTGAATATAATCCCCAGCACCGACTTTAATCCTTTTTTGCCGCCAATCCACCATAACACACAAAAAAACAACAGGACCATCGCTGCCATAAGCGGAGCTCTATAATAGCTGTACACCGATACCAGATAATATTTCGGATCAGCCGAGTCAATATTAACGATAATCGTCTGCCCTTTTTTGGCAATCACATTCAGATAGACGCTTACATTATTCGTGATCTTGTGAACCTCGCCCTTATGTTCCCCGGACAGAATTTTGATTTCGATTTCCTGAGAGCCGTTGTATAGCCCCCCTCTTTCGGAATCCCTTGTCAAATCCTCGCTGATGACCTGCAGCACTTTGGCTTTTTCAAATTTCTTGGAGGCTGTGCTGCTGCCCTGCTCGTTATGTTTGGTTTCGGGTGACTGATTGAACAGATACATGCCTAAAGCGATGCAAAGGATAAAACCGATGAACAGGCTGACTCGTGTTTTCTTCGATGCAAACATACCCTACCTCCATTTGCTGTCCAAGCAGTGGTCAGATTACACCAATAATCTATCCTATCATTTCAACATAAACAAGAAATATTTTTTTCTTTCTTTTCATTTCATAAGATTTGTGATGATATTATGTGTGCGTCGGATGTATGGAAAAATCGATTTGGGAGGGCATGAGAAAGATGGCAAAATGGGTGAGGCTGCTTGCATTATTGTTCTTGCTGTTCGGGTATCTGCTGGATCCGGGAGCTCCCGTTTCGCTGGCCCACGGCAACGTCAGTGTAGCCTATTCGGAACTTTCGCTCGCGGACGGCAGCATCAAATTTGTATTGCAGCTGGATATGTATGACATGATTGCCGAGGTCAATCCGGATGACCCGGACCTTGCCTTAACGACACCGGAGGCCTTAAACCGGTTCTTCAGTAAATACCCGGCAGAGGTAGATGAATTGCTGCTAACCAAAATCAGACTCTATGCAGATAATCTACCGCTGGCAGGAAAAGTCACACAGCTCCGCTACACCGAGAAGGAAGGTGAAGTCCAGCCTTTTGCCGAGGCGGTTATAGAATATCCTATCAAAAATGCTCCCCGGCAGTTCACAATGGACTACAATCTGGTGTTCGACCGGGATCAATGGCATGTCAATTATGTCAACCTGTCGCTGGGCGGGCTAAAAAAAGAAGCCGTACTCATTGCACAGATTACGGAGCTTCAGGTGGGCCAGATGGACCCGGCCTATGCACTTAAGCATTTCTTCCAGCTCGGCCTGGATCAATCGCTCCGTGCCTATGAATCTATCCTGGCCGTGATTGTCCTGCTAACAGGATGTCTGACGACAAGGCAAGCTCTGCGGTCTGCTGCTGTATTTGCGGCAACACAAACATTGACCCTGATCCTAGGAGGGCTGCACGTCATTACCTTGCCGGAACGGCTGTTAACTGCCCTGATTCCCTTGAGTATTGTGTTCCTCGCTTTAACTGTTTTGTACAACCGGAACATGAAGCAGCTGCTCTGGATTGCCGGGGCGCTGGGTTTGATCCACGGATTTGGGTATGCGGCAGGGCTGGGCGGTATGAGGGCAGATGGCGGGAGCTGGAATCTAGTATGGCCGGTTACAGGCTTTTATGGAGGTGTGGAAACTGTATTGCTCCTGCTCATAGTGATCCTGGTTCCGGCAACTGTCTACTTACGCAGACTAAAGTATTCCCTGCCCGTGATTTCGGCCACTGCCGCTTTTACCGGACTAGCCACTTTCATTGTGAAGGCTCTGTATTGATTCTGATCACTTTCAAAATATATCCGGTAGAATCACCTGCATATTCACATAGCGTTGATAAATTTTGACATTTCTTTTAACATCTGCGATTTATATTGGTACAAGTGCTCTTATGGGTTACTGGCGTAAGGGCAACCAAATTTGTCCAAGAGGTGGTTGTCAGATGTTAAAAAGGTTTAGTCAAAAGAAACGCCGGTTATACACCATCAGTATCCTGGCTTTGGCCATGCTCCTGATTATCGCGCTGCTACCGTCCGGATTGATCGGCTTCAACTCCAAGATTAATCCGGTACAGGTTGCGCGCGCCGCCTCGTTCCCTTACTCGATCAGAGACATTGCACTTAATCCCGGAGCGGACGAAAGCAAGCTGAACTTCACCTGGCTAACACCCGGACTGCCGGCAGCCAGCATCGTGCAAATGGCCAAAAAGGCCGATATGAGCGGCAATGCTTTTCCGGAAGCCACCAAGGTGATGACCTTTACCGGTCAAGCCTCTCCGGCAACAACCGTTACCGACTCGGTCTACTATTCCAACAAAGCAACGGCCACCGGACTTGCCAACCAAACACAGTATGTATATCGTGTGGGAGACGGCAACGAAGACAATTGGAGCCCAATTTATAATTATACCACCCAAGATCCTACGAACTACACCCTCATGTTTGTCGGCGACCCCCAAATCGGTTCCTCAGGCAGCGTAACAAATGACACGTATGGCTGGACGAAGACACTGAAGCAAGCCGTTGGCAGTTTCCCCAATTTTAGCTTTATCATGTCCGCAGGCGATCAGATTGAGAATAAATCCAGCACGTCACTGGAAACGGAATATGATGCATTCGAGAGCCCCGAAATTCTGAGAAGTCTGCCAATAGCAACCGTTGTCGGCAATCATGATGTCAATGTAAATTACAAATACCATTACAACGTGCCTAACGAATCGACCCTGGGCATGATGAAGGACAACCGCAATAAAGACATTTTGACAGACAACACCTACGGCGGGGATTATTACTACACTTATGGCGATACGCTGTTCATGGTCCTTGATACCAACAACTCCAACGGGGCTGAGCATACCAAGTTCATGCAGGATACTGTGAAGGCCGTTCCCAATACCAAATGGAGAATTGTTACTTTTCACCATGACATTTACGGTGGCGGTCAAGCCCACTCCACTGAGCAAGTCATTCTCAACTTAAGAGCAGCGCTGTTCCCGACATTGGACGCTCTGGATGTGGATATGATCTTTATGGGCCATGACCACTCGTATGTCAGAACTTATGTTATGAATGGAGATAATGTGCAGGGCAGGCAGCTTGTGGACAGTCAGGGCAGAGACGTTAATCCCAATGGCTCCACCTACGTTACCGCCAACTCGGCAAGCGGAAGCAAATACTACGAATTGAACACTACTCCTGAGCGGTATTCAGCAAGCCGCAGCCAGCTGCATACGCCCACTTTCTCCACAATCAAAGTAACGCCATCCAGCCTTACGGTAGATACTTACCGGTCCGACACACTTGAGAAACTGGATACCTACGGGTTCGTAAAAGAAGCCGAGAGCGTAAAAATAAATTCCAATACAACACAGCAAAAGGATACCAGTGCAGCTATCAATTACTATTATGCCGTCAGTAACGCCAATGCTGTACAGAATCTCGATACCACCTTTACCTATGACAGTACAAAGATTAAATTTGAAGGCGCCGAGGCGGTAGCCTCAACACTGGGAAAACTGAACGTTGC
This sequence comes from Paenibacillus sp. P3E, assembly GCF_001909045.1. NCBI lineage: Bacteria > Bacillati > Bacillota > Bacilli > Caryophanales > Paenibacillaceae > Paenibacillus > Paenibacillus sp. P3E. Next base: position 21,293 of record NZ_LVWH01000184.1, read on the forward strand.
AGCGACACCGGGTGAGGTGAAAATCAGTGCACATCCCGAAACGCCTTTCCGTTCGCAAGCATATGGCAAATACGAAGATTTGATTAAGCTCACATTCACTGCCGTGGATAAAAAGAATCCTACTGCCGCAAGCGTAAAACTTACAGCTTCCGCAATGACCACACAGAACAAACATAGCGCTATCCCGTCCAACATAGACGAAAATACTGCTGTCGTAACGGTAGGGACTCCAGTATCTGGAATTACACTCAGCAAGAGTACGCTTACCTTAATAACAGGTTCAACAGCAAACTTAACCGCAGCTGTAACACCAGCAGATGCGACGAATCCTGCAATCAACTGGATTACCAGTGACCCTGCTGTTGCAACTGTTGATGCAAACGGCAAAGTCACTGCCAAGCAGGCGGGAACAGCTAATATTATTGCCCAAGCGGCTGACGGCAGCAATGTTGCTGGCAGCAGTAAAGTCAGTGTGTATAACCAAAGCGGCAGCGGCGGCGGCGTTGTCCCAACAGCTTCTCCTACTGCTTCGCCAACAGCAACCGCCGCTCCAACAGCTACACCTGTCCCAAGTTCTGCGCCGGGAACCGGTGCAACTGCAGCACCCGGCAGCAGCACGAAAGTCTTCACCGATGTGCCTGGTTCTTACTGGGCAGCGGCAGCAATCAATGACTTAGTCTCCAAAGGAATTCTGAATGGAACCAGCGCCAACTCCTTTGAACCCGGCCGCAGTGTGTCTCGTGCAGAATTCACTGCAATGCTGGTCAGAGCTCTGGGACTCACCGATAAAACTGCGGTGGCATTTACAGATGTTAAGAGTGGAGACTGGTACGCGGACAGTGTGGCCGCAGCTGTGAAAGCAGGCATTGTCCAGGGAACCAGTGCTTCTGTGTTCGGAGCCAAGGCAAATATCACGCGCGAGGAAATGGTAACGATGCTGATGCGCGGTTACGAGAAGCTCCATGGCAAGGTATCGGCAGACTCCAGCTCCGCATTCAAAGACGAAGCACAAATCTCATCATGGGCAGCGGCATATGTAAAAAAAGCTGCTGCACTTGGCTTGGTAAACGGTCGTGCGGAAGGCGTCTTCCAGCCCCGTGGAATAACAACCCGAGGCGAAGCGGCTCAGGTCATTTATAACTTGTTGAATCAATAAGACATCAAATAAAGCAAAGAATTGCGGGAATACCGTTCGCATGAACGGTATTCCTGTTAATCGTTACAGGAGGAACAACGATGCCCCGTGTATATTCCTTTTTAAGATTTTCTTTTTGTCTGGCATCCATACTGGTGCTGCTTCTGATGCCTGCCATACCGAAAGCGGATGCCCACGCCTACAGTGCCGGATATGCTACATTGGAGTTATCCCAATCCGCAGTAGAGCTGACCTATGCGCTTGATGATTTGTCTGTCATCGAGCTTACTGGCGGCGACGATAATAAAAACGGCACACTTGAGCTGAATGAGTTCTCCGCGATACAGGATCAGCTTTTGTCCTTACTCAGCGACAATCTCCAAATAGAAATAAACAATCAGCCACAGGAATGGTCCGAGCTGCACAGCTTGACTCTGGAGCAGGAAGCAGGCACCGAAAAAGCAGTCCTGAAGGCCGCTTATCCTCCCATTGCCGCCTCCCAATCCATCTCCTTAATCGACAGCTTATATTCTCAGGATTCGGCAGCCAATTATGTGGATTTGCTTACGGTGAATTTCGGCAGCCAAAAAAACACGCAGGCGCTGTCCGGTAAATACCGGGAGTGGTCAATGCAACTAAGCGAAAAAGATTATAGTAGCCTGCCGCAAAATACACAGTCCCAGTCTACAAGCGAATCAGCAGAAACAGCATCATCTGAAGGTTCAGGTTCACCGGATGCTCTTTCCGGATGGTTTTCCTTTTTTAAGCTTGGAATGAATCATATTCTGGGCGGTTATGATCACTTGCTGTTCCTTTTCTCCCTGCTTATTGCCAGACAAACCTTCAAACAATATGCGGCCATGATTACCGCGTTCACAGTTGCACACAGTATTACCTTAACCTTGACCGTCCTCGGCATTGTCAATGTATCCCCAAGAATCGTTGAGCCGGCAATTGCGCTAAGCATTTGCTTCGTTGCCGTAGACAACATTATACGCAAAGAGGTCAGCTACCGCTGGGTGCTGACGTTTGTGTTCGGCCTGATTCACGGTATGGGCTTCGCCGATATTCTCAAAGAGATGCATCTGCCCAAAAGCCAGCTGGCTGTGGATCTGGTCAGCTTCAACCTGGGCATCGAAGCCGTTCAGATCATCCTGATCGCCATTCTTCTGCCTTTGCTCGTCCTTCTTCATAAATGGAAGTTTTCAAGACGCGCGGTGCTGACAGGTTCGTCTTTAGCCTTTTTATTAGGGGGTGTCTGGCTAATTCAGCGGCTGGTGCTGGCCTAAAGAATGATCGTTATGCTATCATGCGAGCAGCCCGCCTATCCTATGGATAGAGCGGGCTGCTCGCAGTTTCACCTTTAATAATAGAAAATGTTATTTGCTCAGTTTCGCTACACTTGCAGCCACTTTCTCAAGCTGGGCTTTGCTCAGCGCTTTGTCCGGTGAGCTCAGAGTGACGTAGCGGTCATCCAGCTTAAAGGTAAGCATCGGGATATCCGAAGGAGTATACCATTTGGCTGCTGCACCAGTCGAAAGCTTCACTGTAGTACCGTTATACTCGTAGGAGTAATCCCGCGGCGAGATATCTACGTTCATGTGGCTGAAGAGGAATCTTACGCCATCGGAGCCTTCGGCAGCCTTTTGGAAGGCGTCTCCGCTGATCATTTGCATCGGTGCATAGGCGGTCTCGAAGCCCTGGAAGGCGGAGAATGCCTTGGTGATGGCTTCTTTTTGCGCGGCACTGTACTGGATGGTGGCCAAAGTAACCGCTGAACCGTTACCCGGTGCTGCTGATCCTGCTGCCGAACCCAGAATGACCTGATTGGTTGAAGGATTGAAAGTTACCGGCACCTTAAGCGCATCCGCCATCGCCCGGACAGGCAGGTAAGTTGTATCATTATAAGTGATTGGTGCAAGCGTCTTGCCATTATTATCTACCGGAGTGTATGCGGCTCCGTTTACTGTAAATCCAATGCTGTGATTCAGATACGCGCTAATCTTCTGCATGTTGGTTCCTGCATATACCCCCGCCGAGCCTGTAACTGCCATTCCGAATACCATGGTTGCTATGATCATTTTTTTGCTTTTCATTATAATCGTCTCCTTGTAAGTTCGTTTGTGTGTTCCTTGCTATAGATACATTTAATCATGAACTTGTTTCCAACTTGTATCGTGATTGTAAAGAAGTAATTCCAAGCCAGTGTCCGTTTTTCTTGAGAAAAAACCCGCCTATTCATAATGAATAGTGCGGGCTGTGGCCTAGCTCATGGTAATCCCAATGCTACCGGCGGCGGCCAGGAACCGGGATATTATAGACTTCGGTATACAGGATATCCCGGAACATCCGGAATTCCTGCAGCGTCACCTGCCGGGGATAGGTCATGATTCTCAGAGGCAGATCGGCTTGCCCCTCGCGCAGCGGAGGCTGCACATAATCAAAAGGATTAAGATGAAAGCCCAGGCGCTCGTAAAAGACGATTCTGCGCTCTGCAAGCTTATTTTCCGGTGGCTCCACCTCCAGCACAACAGGCTTGTCCGTAAGGGCGAGATACGTCTGCATCAGCTTCTTGCCAATCCCGCCTCCGCGGATCTCGGGGTTGACCGCAAGATGCTCGACAAACCGCAGCTCCGGGAATTCCCATGCGGCCAGGAAGGCCTGAATGCGGTTCTCCGTATCCAGCTCGGTATGCAGCTGGTAATGAGGATGGCTGAGCAACGACTTTTGTCCACTGAAGGTTCTGATTTCAGTGACAGGAAAAGAAGCTTCCATAATGGTATAAATCTCTTCAAAGGCTGTAGGGTTCATGGTCATCTTCCTGCTTTCTGGATAGTTGCCGGTTAGCGGCTGAAGGTTCCTGGCTTGGCTTACCCTTAATGGTATTGGGTATAACCGTAAGCAAAAGATTAGGGAGGGAGCAAGCCATGCCGCCGCTTGGTGGCTTTTTCCACTATTATAGAAGGTTGCCCTGGACAAGTTGTTTCAATTTTGTATAATTTCCCACGAACCCTTCCCTAATCAGGATTGCGGCTATTTCGAAACCGTAGTGCCATGATGCTCTTCCTTTCTGGGGCCTATACATTTCTGCATGATAGCCAAAAATAGTCACAGAACATTCTCTACTGTTCCCCTCCAGTTTAGCACCTGGTACTAGGAGAACGTGCTATACTATACCTATTGAAAAAACATCACGTTTATATTAGGAGAGATTCATTTTGGACAATCAGCATTGGATTGCACCTGAATTCTACAATCTCACTTCGGAAATGGAGCATCATCCAGCCGATAAGATTGCACTTAAGTGGCTACAAGAGAACGGCAATTACGAAGAAATCACTTACGGTGAGCTTATGAAGCAGGCCAACCGCCTTGCCGGCGGGCTGTCCGGTCTAGGCCTGAAGCAAGGTGACCGTGTACTTGTTATGGTTCCGCGCCGGATTATCGCTTATGTCATTTATCTGGCCTGCCTAAAGCTTGGGCTCGCTGTTATTCCTTCCTCCGAAATGCTGCGGGCCAAGGATCTGGCCTACCGGCTGCGTCATTCCGAAGCCAGTGCGGTCATTGTCTGGTCTGAAGTGACCGGCGAAGTCAATAAAATCACCGATGATCTGCCGGCACTTGATTACCGTCTCTCGGTTGGCGGGAGTGAAGAAGTACTTGGCAGCGGGTGGACTGATCTGGAGGGCCTGATGGATGGGCAGCCAGAGAGTTTCACAGCTGTAGCGAGCCGCCGCGATGATATCGCAATTCTGGCTTATACCTCGGGGACAACCGGCAATCCCAAGGCTGTGGTTCATACGCATGGCTGGGGTTACGCACATCTGAGAATTGTCTCTTCGCTCTGGTTCGATATCCGTGAGTCCGATACTGTCTGGGCTACAGCCGCACCGGGCTGGCAGAAATGGATCTGGAGTCCGTTCCTCACTGTTCTAGGCAACGGCGCAACCGGTTTTGTCTACAACGGACCTTTCCATCCGGAACGTTATTTGCAACTGCTGCAGGATCAGGGAATTCAGGTATTATGCTGTACGCCTACCGAATACCGCTTAATGGCCAAGACCGAAGGTCTGCCGCACTATGATCTGTCGAAGCTGCGCTGCGCCGTATCCGCAGGTGAGCCGCTCAACCAGGAGGTCATCAACACCTTCCAGGAGCATTTCGATATTACTATCCGCGACGGCTACGGGCAGACGGAGAGCACGCTGATTATTGCGGCACTCAAGGATGAACCGATCCGTGTCGGCTCCATGGGCAAATCCATAGCTCCCGGCCTTGTCGAGGTCATTGACGAAGAAGGGAACCTGCTGCCTGCAGGAGTCGTTGGAGATATTGCCGTACACTTAAGCATGCCAGCCTTGTTCCAGAACTATTACAAAGACCCTGAACGCAAGGTGAACTGCTCGCATGGAGAGTATTTTGTCACCGGAGACCGGGCGCACAAGGATGAGGACGGCTACTTCTGGTTCGAAGGCCGTGGCGATGACATCATCATCAGTTCGGGATATACCATCGGACCGTTTGAAGTGGAAGAAGCCCTGATGAAGCATACCCTGGTCAAGGAATGCGCCGTGGTGGCCAGTCCTGACGAGATTCGCGGCTCGATTGTCAAAGCCTTTGTTGTACTGAAGGACAATGTTACGGGTACACCAGAATTGGTCAAAGAGCTGCAGTCCCATGTAAAAGAGTGGACGGCCCCTTACAAATACCCGCGCAAAATTGAATTTATCGCGGATCTCCCGAAAACCGCCTCCGGCAAGATCCGGCGCGTGGAACTGCGGGAGCAGGAAAAAAAGGCTGCGCAGGAATAACCGCTTCACCGGCTATAGCATAAACACGGCAAGTTGCTTCTATAAATAATAAAGCGGGTGTCTTCCTCTATATGGAAGACACCCGTTTTTTGTATACGTGAGATAAATTGAACCTCTTTAATAACGAATTGAAATTTTCGTCCGCTGTGTTCTTCTGCCAGGAAATCATTCCGACCAATAGTTGGCCGACGGATTCAGTGCTGCGCCAACTTCCCCTTCGAGAACCAGATCACAGTCCAAATAGCCTTCCTCATCCAGAAAATACACATCCTGCTTGTAAAATTCGCAAAGCGTCTCCAGGAACTTCTCCGGGGAATCGTACATTACCACCAGGTCGCCGTAGTCATGCAGCAGGTCGCAGATCCGCTCGGTTCCGTCCTCACTCTGCAAATAGCAGATAAAATCACTACCGTAGTTGGTCAGGACGGGCAGAACGGTTCCTCCGCCGCTGTATCCCTTTTCTTCCAGAATACTTCTCAGCACCTGGATTTCCTGCGCATACTCCTGAATATGAATCAGCCGGTAGCCCGGAATGAATTCGATCAGACTTGGCTCTTCTTCGTTGCTGCTGGTACCCGAAACCTGGCTGTAGATGGCCTCCAAAAGCCCTGGCACAGCCGGTACGATGTCGCTGATCGCCGGGCCCCCGGCCGTTCCCCCGCTCCCTAAGCTGGCAATGTAGTTCGGGCGCAGTCCGGCAGACAGCTGAAGAAACTCCTGAAATAAGCGTGTTAATGGTTCAGTAGATGAATTGTTAAGCATGTTGTCATCCTTTGCATGATTAGTTTTTGAGAACCGTCAAAAAACGGAGCGATAGGGAATCCTCCCCGTCTCTCCGCTCTATGGCCTTACCTATTTAGTGGCTGAAGCCCACAATTTCTGCAGCCAGGCGTCAAAATCTTCGCCCTTCTCGCCTTCATAAGCATCATAGACGTCAATCCGCATCTTTTTCAGCTTTTCCTTGAACTCTTCATAGGAATGGTCCCTTGGAAGGCTCTTCTTGACGCGCAGCACAATCTTGGATACACCTCTGAACAGCTCCGCTTTGTTCTTCGAAGGCACGGTAACCTCTTCACCGAAGGCCTTCAGCTTCGCATATGCAGCTTCTTGGACGGTATATACAGGATCGCTGATCATCAGACGATTCAGAATATCAATAATTTGTTTATGGTTGAAGCGGCCAAGCTCCTCCACGGCCTCAAGACGCGCTCTCCAATCGGCAGAGCGTCCGGCAGCCTTCTTCAGTTCCTCGTAATTCTCCGGCAGCCCGTTATTCAATTCTTCATTATTCAAACGTTACAATCCCCTTCTTGGTTAAATCTGCTGGTCGTATAGTGCAATTCTACCGTACTGCACTCCTTGATTTCAATCTTTTACACCAATATTAATACGAAGTGAAAAAAACATCCTGCAGAATGGTCTTCGCCTTCTTCAGACTACGTTCATCCAGTTGACGGAGCATAGCTGTAATCTGCTGCAGCTCCGGGGATTCTCCTGTAAACAACGGCTCCTCCGCAGCGGCAGAATGCTGCCCTGCAAACTTAGCGGCAATGGTTTCCGGTTCCGTCCATGTCGCTTCCATCGTATCCTCAAGCCCACGGATGATGAAGGACAGTTCCTCCTCAGTGTATCTTTCCAGGAAAAGCTGGATGCCAATATTCATTTGCCGGTGCAGCGCCTGGTGAAGCTCAAAGACTTCCCGGCCTAACGCAGTCGTGCGGAACAGCACTTCCTTCTTGTTATCCGGCAAAAATTCCGTGCTGATGATTCCTTTCTCCAGCAGCCTCCGGGTGACCTTTGACACACTGCCCTTGGGAATGCCGAACTCTTTCGAAATGGAGGCTCCATTGACCGGCTCCAGCTTACCGATTGCGTCTATGACATGCAACATCATCACCGTAGACTCCTGCAGAAACTCAATGACAAGAGGATTGTTGCAATTGCGGATCATCCAACGCCGCTCGTCATCATCCTCCGTTTGAAAATGCTTCTGAAGTTTAGACGCTGACTCCATTAGATTATGAATGAGAAGCTGCTTAGAGGTGATGCTTGCACGTTCTGGGGAATAAGGCACAGCAGGGTTCCCTCCTAAAAATACTTTCAAAGCCTACGCTTTAAATTCTGTGGCACTTGCTGAATCCAGTGTAGCAACAAACGGAACATAAATAAAGTTTCCAGGAAATATTATTGACACCATAGAAACCAGCATATATTATTGTATCCAAGAAACATAAATGTAATTCACGAAACAATAAACCCAAAGGAGTACTGCTCATGAGAATTGCTATTATTTTCGATCATCCATACGGGGCTGGAGCTTCCGCAAATATCCCTCACGCCCGAAGCTATTCCGCCGCCCTCCTGGCTTCCGTTATGCGCGGTCTGGCCTTGAACCACCATGAGGTGGATCTCATGGATCTTCATGCCGACGGTTTCAATCCGGTGATCTCTGCTGCAGAGCTTGCCGCCTGGAGACAGGGAAAGACGCTTGACCCGCTTGCCGCTGACTACCAGAAGCGTATAATCGCCGCCGATCATCTGATCTTCATTTTTCCAATCTGGTGGGAATGTATGCCCGCTACTACGAAGGGTTTTCTTGACAAAGTATTTGTTAAGGGGACAATCTATCATGAACCGAAGCCGGGACGGCCGTTCTCCCACCTGCTGCCGAAGCTTACAGGCGTCTCCCTGCTGACTGTGATGAGTACTCCGGACACGATCTACCGATGGTTCTTCGGCAACCCCGTCACCAAAGTTCTCTTCCGCGGCACCTTCCGCAAGATGGGTATCCACAAACTCCGCTGGTACAATTATACCAGTATGGAGAGACGCAGCCCGCAAGCGCGTGAACACTATCTGCAGAAAACCGAGCAGCGGTTCGCCCGGCTGTAGTTTGTGACATTGGTTGTCTAGCCGACTACTCCCGGTACCAGCCGGGAATCGTTCTACGGAATTGGTCATAGTCCTTCAGAGCGAGTCGGCAGCGTTCCATCATGTCCTGAATGTCGGCTTCGCCGTAAGGAATCGACCACTTTATGGAATACAGCGAGGTATACGCCACATACAGCGCCTGTCTTTTCCAGAAATCCTCCGGTGGCGGCCCTCCGAAATAGCCCTCCAGCTTGCCCTTAGCAAAAGGGATGCTCTGCTCCCTGTCGAAGAACTGTATTTTATAGAATTCCTCCGCATAATCTCCAATGTCCCAGCGGTTGAAATCTATAACGCCAATCCTTCCTTCAGTCGTGTAAATCTGGTTGCCTACATGGAAATCACCGTGATGATGCACCTTCTCCACATTATGGATCTCGCTGATGTTCTGCCGAACGAAGGCAATTACTTGCTGATCCCCCTCCAGGTGGTACGGGCATTCTTCGTATTCCTTGATCCTTGAGAGAATCTTGGCCTGCATCTCCGCTTCATAGTGGGGGAGCTTCTCTTGCTGCAACTCCCAAAATCAACAGCCCGGGACATCGGGAAGTCCAATTCATTAAAGCTGCGGATCGCTTCATATTCCCGCTGTTTACGCTCAAGCGAAGCACCCGGTGAAAGTCTCAGCAGCAATCTGCGCCCCGCCAGATCCTCGACATAAAACTTCCGGTCACTCGACCAGCCTTTCAGCACGGGTTCTACCGTTGACCACGACTCGGCCCCCGGTATCCCGCGTATAGCATTTATCATTTCCTCACATCCTTCCAGGAGTTTTTTGAATGTTCATCACTTATGCTCCCATCATGACCTTTCACTGATTTAGATCAGCGGTACTCAACAACTATAAAGAAAACTTTAGCACGAAGTCCTGGCAGAGATATGCTAAGCTCAAGATATTGAGCCCTTAACAGGCTTCTATCCGAACCGAGAGGAAGTATCGACCATGGAGCTTTTTATTTCTCAGACATCCCTCCCTGCCGACAAAACCTATGTATCAGACAAAATGAGAGAGTTTAACTGGAGGCATTTCCCTGATTCCTTAAAAGACAGGTACCAGGAAGTACAGCTGTTTCTAAAAAATGCGGATGGCGTGAATTACGGTGGCCTCACCGGTGAAATCTGCTGGAACTGGCTGGAGGTGCACTACCTGTTCGTGGACGAGGCCTGCCGCAAAACCGGCTATGGAAGCCTGCTGATCGCAGAGGCTGAATCCCTCGCCCGTTCCAAAGGCTGCGATTTCATCAAGCTGGACACCTTAAGCTTTCAAGCGTTGGATTTTTACCTGAAACACGGTTTCGAGGTGTACGGGACCCTTCCCAATGCCGGAGGCTTCAGCCACTATTACCTGAAAAAGGATCTCTAAGCGGCGGTTCTTCTACTTTTCAAACAGACTGCCCGTACCCGTACATTATCGCCACCAGCAACACCGCCACCAGAATGCCCGGCAGCAGATTAGCCACCTTGATCTTGGTAATCCCCAACAGATTGAGGCCGATAGCCATGATCATCACCCCGCCAGCTGCTGTCATCTCTGTAATTATGCTGCTCATCAAGGCATCGGGAACGAACCGGGTAATCTGTGTAGCACACAGGGCAATGGCTCCTTCATAGAGAAAAACGGGGATCGCAGAGAACAAGACACCCATTCCCAAAGTTGAGGTCAGTATAATGGAAATAAATCCGTCCATGATAGCTTTGGTATACAGAATCTGATGATCCCCTTTCATCCCGCTGTCGAGTGCGCCCAGAATGGCCATTGCCCCCACCACGAACACCAGACTTGCGGTGACAAAACCAAGAGACAGGCTCCCTTGTTCACCTGAACCTATCTTAAGCTCCAGCCATTCGCCTACCCGGTTGAACTTCTCATCCAGATCTATCCATTCACCTGCCACAGCTCCGATGACGAGACTCAGGATGACGATCAGGAAGTTTCCGCTTTTGAAGCCCATCTGAATCCCCAGAACAATAATGGCAAGGCCAATCGCCTGCATCACTGTGTTTTTCATACTCTCCGGTATCCGCTGCAGCAGCTTGCCCAGGAGTGTTCCTGCAATAATCGCAATACCGTTAACTATAGCGCCTAATAGTACCATCTCTTTCGCTCTTCTCCCACATTTGCGTATTCATTGATCCGAGCACTCTCACTAGTCTACCAACTACCTTGACTGCGTCAATAGTCTATCTTCATGTTATAGTTCAGGAAATTGACAATTTTCAGGTTTCGATGGTACGCTCAAAGTGCGTTCTTTAAACCGAACAGATTACAGAACGAAGCGTTACAAATTCAAGTAAGGAGATCTCCTATGAATGACGGGTATGGCCTGGATACAAAGAGCTTTTCCAAAGAGCTTCGGCTTCTTTTAGAAGTCCTTAACACGGACGACATCGATGACACCGCCAAACAGAATCGACAGCTGTTCATGGATATCGACTGGGAGCTATGGGTACGGTTGTCCCTGCATCATCGGGTATTTCCTTATATTTATCCCAAACTTAGCCGGATGCGTGAAGAGCATGTGCCCCCGGAGGTAACCGAGCGATTGAAACGGGAATACCGCAGAAATACTGTGCAAATGCTCCAGCTCAGCGGGGAAATGGGCTATATCGGGGAGGAGCTTGCGAAGCTGCAGATCCGTTCCCTGTTCCTGAAAGGACCGGTGCTTGCCCAGGAGCTGTATGGCGAAATCTCGCTGCGCACCTCGCGTGATCTCGATTTTATCGTACCGATGGCACAGCTGGCTGAAACGGAATCACTGCTTCTCCGCCTTGGTTATGTCAAGGAGGAAGACTTCGAAAGTATACTGGGAGACTGGAAATGGCGGGAGCATCACACCACGTTCAATCATCCGGACAAAGGCATTAAGGTGGAGGTGCATTGGCGCCTCAGTCCCGGTCCCTCCACAGAGCCGGATTTCGACGAGCTGTGGAAACATGCACGGACGAGCAGCCACTTCGGGCACAATGTCCATTATTTGGGCAGCGAAGACTTATTTCTTTTTCTGGCGGCCCATGGCGCACGCCATGGCTGGTCGAGACTGAGATGGCTGCTGGATATCCGTCAGCTACTGCTCCAAAAGCCCGATACCGGCAAACTGACCGCACTGCTGCGGCGGTACCATTACAACGATGTCGGCGGACAGGCGCTTCTGCTTGCTGCCGATCTGCTGGCTGCGCCAGTTGAGCCTGCGCTGGCCAGCCTCGCGGAGCGGCCCAAGGCGCGGCGGATTGCCGGGCTTTCGCTTTTCTATGTCGCGCGTATGATCAATCTGCACAATCCTCCCCTGGAGCCGGAGGTAGAGCGCCATTACAAATATTATCAGCCGGCGATCCTGACGCGCTGGCATCAGTTTCTGTACATCATCGGCTTTCTGTACCCTTATGCGGCAGATGCCAAGACGTTGCCGCTGCCAAAGAAGCTGCATGTGCTCTACTTCCCTTTGCGCCCTTTTTTGTGGACTTGGCGCAAGGTTAGCGGCAGAACGGAATAATAGCCATACCGCGCCGATGGCCGCACGGTATGGCTGTGAAATAGAGATACTCCCTTTCAACGCACCAATAAAAAGGATACTCCTGCACTTTGTGCGGAAGTATCCTTTTTTTATACCCATTTATTTCATTAGAACGCCGAACCTGCTGCACCACTCTAACCTTACATGGCCTCTTCCTGGCTGCTGAGCAGACGGCTGAACATGCCGCCTTTTTCCGAGGCCAGGCCGCTGAATACTCCCTGCTGGATGACACGGCCCTGGTCGATGACCAGAATCTGATCCGCTCCCCGGATCGTCGACAACCGGTGTGCAATGACGATGACTGTGACCGTCGCCTTCAAACGCTCCAGCGCCTCCTGAATCCGCTTCTCGTTCTCGGTATCCAGTGCACTCGTCGCTTCGTCCAGCACCAGGATGGACGGCTTGCGGATGATCGCCCGTGCCAGCACGAGACGCTGCCGCTCTCCGCCTGAAAGACGGACGCCGCGGTCACCGAGCAGTGTGTCCAATCCCTGAGGCAGCTTACGGACAAAATCGGCTGACGAAGCGAATTCCAGCGCCTCCCATAGCTCATCCTCACTTGCATCCGGCTTGATCATCGTCAGATTGTCACGGATCGTGGCGTTATACAGAAAAGGGTCCTGCGCTACATAGCCTATAGAACGCCGGTAAGGCAGAAGCCTCTCTCCAGTGACCGGCTGCCCGTCTGCCAGAATCTCCCCCGATTCCGGCTGCATCAGTCCCATGAGCAGGTCCACCAGCGTGCTTTTCCCTGCACCCGAACGTCCTACAATGGCAGTCATACGGTTAGCCGGGATCACCACGTTCACACCGCGCAGCGAGTACTCCTGCTCTTGCGGGTTGTAGCGGAAATCCACATTGCGCGCCTCCAGACTATGCTTAAGCATCATAGGGGCAACGACAGCTCTGGATTCCTGCGCGCCATGCTCCGCAGCCTGCAGACATTCTTCCTGCAGCAGCTGCAATTGCTTGAAGGAAGGCAGCACGGAAGCAAGCTGCTCCAGCAGCGTCTGAAGCGCGGAGAAGGTCGGCCACAGCCGGGCGAACACCAGAATCACCAGGAGCAGATAAGGTCCCTCCACATGCAGAAAACGGAACGACACGAAGATGAACATCGCGATCAGCAGCGTAGATGACATTTTATACAGCAGCTGGGAATTCGTGCGCAGCCGCGTATAATCCAGCTGCTCCTGTTTGACCTCACCGGTGAATTCATGCATCCAGCCCAGCCGGGAATCCTCCAGATTGTTGCTTTTGATATCCTTGATGCCGTTCAATTGATCCGTAATCCCGGCCAGATACTGCTTGCCCAGCTCGGAGCTCCGGCTGCCCAGCCTCTTCGCCTTGCGGATAAACCGGCGGGAGAACAAGGATAGCAGAATCGCGCAGACCAGTACGGCAAGCGTCATTTGAGGAGACAGCCAGAACGCGAAGCCAATCTGCACCAGCGTGAACAGCAGCGAAGTCAGGAACTGCAGGAAAGCGCTGATCCCCGCAAGCACCCTCGCGAGCTCGGTCGTCATTACATTGATCAGGTCAGAGGTGCGTTTTTTCAGAAAAAAAGACCATTCGGCCCGCAGCAATGCACTGTACACTTCATACCGCAGCTGCCGGCTGTAGGTCTGCTGAATATCGACGTTCCGGATAGCTACAAAACGGGTGATCAGATTCTGGGAAAGTACAATGAATACATACCCGCCAAGCACCAGCGCAAGCGCTTCGGTCTGAGGCAGGTCTGATATGAAACCGAGCATAGGCAGGTCGAGGCCTGCCGTTTTTCCGCCAAGCTGAATGCCGGCCATGCCCAGCATGGGCACCAGCAGCAGAACGGCAGAGCTCTCCAGCAGGCCGCTGATCCCCATACCGAGCAGATTTAGATACAGTTTGACTCCGGACAAGCGCTGAAGCTGCCGGATGTAGTACATTATCGCTTGCATGGACCCACCTCGATCACTCAGCATGTAATACTTTGGCGAATTTCTTCACCACCACGAAACCCTTCATCACATCATCGCCGGAGACATAATAAGACCCGCTGCGTAACCAGGCATGGGCAATCATCTGGCCCTGCTTGTCCTTGGCAACTCCCATGTACAGCGTGCTCTCGATCCCGCGTTTTTCGAGCATTTGGAGTCCGGCTACCGCCCGGACCATACAAGTGCTTTTCCAGGGCGTATAGCGGCTCATGATACGGATCGCTTTGGTAATATGCTGAATGCGGGCGATATCGCTCTCTTTGGATACTACAGGGGTTTCCAGAGACTGTATGCCCAGCTGGGAAGCCGTTTTGGCAAAAGGAAACAACAGTTGGATCCGAACGAGAAAAAGCCTCCAAAGCGCCTCGGGAAGGAGCGCCAAGGCGGCTTTGTCCACCGTCAGCAGTAAGCGAATGCGCCGCAAGGTAATCATGGCTGGCTTACAATAGCCGCAAGATCCTCATTCAGCAGGCTCTGCAAAAAAGCAAACACATCCTGGCGGGCAATCTCTTCCGGAACCTCAAAGCTCTCCTGAATGATCTCTACCACCCGGCCTGCGGTTACAGGCGACGCCAGCGCAGTCCAGATTTCCCCGCCAACCTCACCCAGGTTGTAGTATTTGCCATTCTTTACATTCAGCATGACCTTCTCACCGTCCATATCGCTGGCAATATTCCCCTCGCGCTGTACCAGCACGGATTCGAGCGATAGAACCTCTGTAGTATTCATATTCATGGATTCATCTCCTTCATTTGATGCTGCTGCAACGCTTCTAGAATAAGTGCGGTTTGCTGCGGAGCACTGAAGCCCTGCTCCGGCCGGGTCAGCCGGTACATCGGCAGACGTCCCACGAAGGAAGCCAGCATTCCAAAATGCCATTCACGGATACCGATCCGGTCGACAATTGCTCTCTGATAAGTATGATTGTACAAGGTGTGAAACCGTTCCATACCGTCAATCGTCTGCAGGCTGACCGGAGCCTCCGGGGCGGCAGATAATTCAAACAGGCCTGCAAGCTGCAATGGCTCACCGTAAAAGCGGTCATGCACCGGTACGGCAAACTTGGTTTCTCTCTCAAACAGCGGGCGGTAGAGGGACGAATTCATTCCCAAATAGTCCAGGCTCTGCTGCCACAGCTTTTGCTGCGGATAACCTGGAACGGCTAATGGATAACCATTATGCACCATAACGGGAATAACGTCGTCACTGATCAGCGGACTCCCCTGATCCATCAAATACGAGGCCAGCGTTGATTTGCCTGCCCCTGAACGCCCAACCAGTGCGTATGCCTTGCCATCTATAACAAGCGCACTTCCATGAAGCGGAAGAATCTGTTTCTGCATCAGCAGAATCCCCATGCAGCTCCCAAGGATGAAGAGACGGATACAATCCGGATCTGCTCCTGAAACAGGTGATACTGTAATCGTATTGCCGTCCTGAATGGCAAAGATGGCTGTATCCTTCGCCTCGAACATAACCTCATGCCCGGATACCCCAAGGCTCCGCGTGATCTTCGGTATAGCTTCCCAGCGGTCTTTCAGATCCCCCTCAATGACCGATATGCTGCCTATAAGCCCCGGCTCACTGGTAATAGGAAGCTCCGGCAAAGGGAATTCGCTGTGGATCTGCAGACCAAACGCTTTGTAAGCCAAACCTTGAACGGTACTCGCCATATGATCCACTCCATATCTTCGGGTTTGCCCGGTTTCGGGGTATTGCTGTAAAATATAGCCCTTGTCCCCCTCAGCAAGCAAAGGGAGACTAGGGCCAATCGAACCAAAACCATCCTAGGAGTAGTGTTGTACTTCATCCGGATCATCTTGGAAGGCATCAACGATGGCGACACCAGGTCCAGCCATAGTCATTTTCACATCGAGTACTTCCAAAGCAGGCTTGCTGTATTCCTTTTTCATATTTTCACCCCCTTTCAAGCATTGCACTCTCAGGACAAACGCTTCAGAAAACGATAAAACACAAGTCCACGTGTCAGAAGGCGAAAATCCGAGTTGAAAATCATACTTGGTGCGGGCTCACTACCCAGCCGATTCAAACATTCGGCGAGCCCGGTATTATTAAGGTAGGCGGAGGTGCGAGGGTCCTTGATCATCTCCCGGAGCTCCTGAAGAAAGGCTTCCCATTTCGGGAGCATACGGTAAATCCCGTCCGCCCCCTGAACGCCGCGCCGCTTCCGGTTCAGACGCACCTCATCAGGCAGTAATCCCTTCATCGCTCTGCGGATCAGTGAACGATCCACCCCATTTTGTACATACTGGCTCTCCGGCACAGACAGGCAAAAGCGGATAACACGCAGATCATTCGTGGGATCTCGATCCCACACCCGGTATTTCAGCGACAGCTTCGTCGCTACCGTACCATTCACATTCCAGACATGCGGCTGTTCAAAATGCTTGCGCCGGATATCATAGATGGTCTGGGAAGATCCGCTGTTTATCCCCAGCACCCTAAGCCGTTCCTCCACTTCTGTACGCCTCGCGAAATCGGGGTGAATCAGATCAGGAGGGGCTTCGTGCTGCTTAGCCGGCAGCAGCTGGGTCAGGGCCGGGAAGGCTTTTTTGCCGACAATTTGAAATACCTTCTTGCGGTTTGCACCCATCGACTCATTGTACTTCCGGTTTTCCCGGTAAAAGGAGATCCAGCGGAATTCACGAATCAGCTTGGCCTGATAATCCAGCGCAGGTCCCCAGGATATGCTCCAGTTGCCTCTTTGTCCGCTGAGCAGCACGCCAATGTTCTTCATTTGCGCCTGTTCAAAGATCCCTTTTAGCCAGTAGGAATTTTCGATAAATTTATAGGGCATCTCCATAATATCCAGCCACTCATCAATGTCATTGTATGGACTCAGATGGGGGAAATTCAAAAAGTTGGGCTGAATATTCCCCACATGATCGATGGTTTCCTGAATATAGGGACGCTCGTCGGCGACACGTTTGCCGATGTTGAAATCGACAAAGTTATCCACCGGATAGGAACTGAAGGTATGTAACGGCTGGCCCTGGCGGCGAAGCTCTGCAGCTGCAAAGCTGACTACCGAGCCGGAATCAAGCCCCCCGCTCAGGTTAGCTCCAACAGCGCGGTGTGTCCGAAGCCTGTCCCGGACCGCTTGCCCAAACACCTCACGAAAGGCTTCCTCATACTCCTGGTCTGACCGCAGCCGCAGCTCGGGTGGAGCCTGCAGAGTGCAGTAGCGGGAGAACGAGATATTTCCGCCGCTTACGGAAATAGAATGGGACGGCGGCAGTTGTTCGATGGATTGATAGACTGTGGAATATAGGTCCGAGACATCTGTCCGTGTATGGATCGCCAGGAACTCGGAGGCCCACCCCTCATTCAGGGTCCGGTCCGCCCCTGGCATCGACAGGAGTGGATGAATGACGGTACAGAAAGATAAGAGCCCCCTGGACCGAAGGAAGTACAATGTCCGGTTCCCGGAGAAATCTCTGGCTCCGAACAGCGCACGCTTCCGTTCATCCCATATCATAAAGGCAAAGTCACCGACCAGATAAACCGGTGCCTGATCGCCCCATTTCTCATAGGCGAGCAGAATAAGCAGACTGTCCGGTATAGAGACTCTATCCCCCCGCGGCACCTGAAGCCGCTCGAACAACTCTTCCCGGTTATCAATAATTGCGTCAGCCGTAATAGCCAGTTTCCGCTCAGCATCATAAAAGGGAAGTGTCTCTCCGAGGGATTGTGGCGTGACCCACTGGGACAGGCAGCCCAGGAAAATGTCTTTGCTCTGCCACGTCCTGAGCTCATCAGCGGGATAGCGGTCAAGCTGTTGCATTAGGGCTGGGCCCAGTTCCGGGTCCAGAGGTTCATGCTGCAATGGATAGATTCCGGCGATCGCGCTCATGGTAAGGCCCCCACCTGATTTAAAAGCCTCCCCGTGCTTCTAAAAAGCACCGATTGGAGCTTTTTTACTGGTTCTTAATTAAGAACATTTCTTTATATATAAGATAACCCCCATCCCATTCATTGTGAATAACACCAGCGGGTACTTTTAGGTATCCTTTAGCGTATTGACAACTTTAGACATGCATGTTATAGGCATAGGCAAAAAGACTGTAATCAATCTGATTGAAAACCGTATAAACCATATGTTATGTTAATCAGTAACATTTTCTGGGAGCTGAGACCATGGGACCTGCTGGTATAAATCCAATTTTAATGAATTTCCCTGAGAACTTCGAAAGTAATCGTCTACTGATTCGTGCAGCACAGTGGGGAGACGGAGCCGCTGTCAACGAGGCGGTTCACGAAAGTCTTGCAGAACTGAGTCCATGGATGCCTTGGGCACAAGTTCCGCCGACTGTTCAGGAATCCGAGGCCAGCATCCGGCGGTCGCATCTACAATTCATGGAGCGTAAGGACCTCAGAATGCTTCTATATCATAAGGATTCCGGTCAACTCGTGGGTAGCAGCGGGCTGCACCGGATAGACTGGCAGACACGAAAATTCGAGATCGGGTATTGGGTGCGGACATCTTGCAGCAGGCAAGGATATATCAGCGAGGCCGTAGATGCCATTACGGACTATGCGATTCGAGAGCTGGGCGCTAACCGGATCGAAATCCGGTGTGACTCGCGCAATACGCAGAGCGCACGGGTAGCCGGGCGCCTGGGCTTCACCCTGGAAGGCATCATCCGGAACGACAAATGTGATGTGGAGGGAGCGTTAAGAGATACTATGCTCTTTTCGAAGGTTCGTGGAATGGAGTACTAGTAAGGTGGGGATTACGCTGCAGGAGCTTGAATTCAAGCTTCCGGTTCCATTTATCAGCTAAAGTGTCATAAACTGGCCCTGCCGCGCCAGAAAAGCCTCCTTCTCTTTATAATCCGGCATTACACTTCCAAGTCGGCGCCAAAAGGACCGGTCATGGTTCATATGCAGCAGATGGCACAGCTCATGGATAATCACATAATCGATCACCTCGGGCGGTGCCATGGCAAGCCGGTAATTAAAGGTCAGCTTTTTATCCGCGCTGCAGCTTCCCCATTTGGTTCGGGATTCTACGATTTCAATGGATTTGGGCTTCACCTTCAGTACCGTCTGATACCGGGTGATCCGATCGGCAACGATTTTTTTCAGACTGGTAAAATAGAACTTCTTCAGCTCGAGCTTCAGCTTCTCCGCATCCCGCTCACCGGTCTCAATCAATTCATGCAGCAAAACTTCCTTCCCGAGGTACAGGAACCGCCCTTCCTCCTGATACTCCTTGGGAGCCGGAAGCTGCCGGGCCGCCGCATTCCTCTGCAGACTCTCCAGAATCCATTCTTGATGCCGCTGTACACTACTCCGAATCATCTCTTCGCTTGTGCCCGTAGGCGCCTTAACAATAATAAGCCCCACCATATCAATCTGCAGAGAAATTTTCTTCCGTTTGCCGTACTGAATATGAAGCTGCAAGGTCTGTTCTCCAAGTTGGATCTGCATAGCCACCATCGTTTCTGTAAGATTTCATTTCCCCTAAGCTTAGCATAATTTCACTCTACATATGAAGCATGATCAAAGAGGGGATGTTTCCGCAGCCGGATAACGGCTTCAGGAACATCCCCTCTTTTCATGCCATATTTATGATTTTATTGGCATCCGCGGGATCACGAAGTGGCCAGCGGAAAATGGCAGGCCACCATCCGGCCGGGGAGCAACTCTTCAAGCTGCGGCTCCTGCTGGCGGCATTTCTCCTGGGCCATCGGACAACGGGTGTGAAACCGGCAGCCTGAAGGCGGATTTGCCGGTGAAGGAACATCACCCTGCAGCACAATCCGGTCTTGCTTCCGTCTTGGCGTCGGCTTGGGAATAGCCGAGAGCAGCGCTGCTGTATATGGATGCAGTGGAGCGGCGAATAAAGCCTCGGTCTCTGCGACTTCGACCATTTTACCCAAATACATGACGCCTACACGATCCGAGATGTGACGGACGACATTTAGGCCATGCGCAATGAACAAGAAGGTCAAACCAAGCTCCTTCTGCAGCTTCATCAGCAGGTTAATTACCTGGGACTGCACCGAAACGTCGAGTGCCGATACCGCTTCGTCGGCAACAATGAACTGCGGATTCAGCGCAATCGCACGTGCGATCCCGATCCGCTGGCGCTGTCCGCCCGAGAATTCATGCGGGTAACGGTTTCTCCGCGATGCGTCGAGGCCCACCAGCTCCATCAGCTCCACGACTCTGGCGTCGATTTCCTTGGCCGACATGCTCCGGTGAATACGCAGCGGCTCTCCGATAATATCCTTGACCAGAAACCGCGGATTCAAAGACCCGAATGGGTCCTGAAAAATAATCTGCATCTTCTCCCGCAGCTTCCGCAAATCCTGATGGCTCAAAGAGTGGATATCCTGGCCACCAAACAGGACCTCTCCCCCAGTAGCGCTTTGCAGTCTGAGCAGTACGCGTCCAAAGGTAGACTTGCCGCAGCCGGATTCACCAACGAGTCCAAAGGTTTCCCCTTTGCGGATAGACAAGGAAACACCGTCTACCGCCTTAACCTGCCCCACGGTCCGGTTAAGAAGACCTTTAGTAATCGGGAAGTATTTTTTGATATTCTTCACCTCCACCAGAACTTCAGCGGTGGAGGTTGTCTCCATCATCGGTTGGACTGCCGTGTCATTCGTCATGCTTGTCTCACCTCATCTTTGTTGTCAGCTTGAACCGGCTTACCCTGAAACAGCCAGCAGGCCGCACGGTGATCATCCGTAATCATGAAATCCGGCGGCTCCTTCATACTGCAGACCTCCATCGCATGCGGACAGCGCGGATGAAAGCGGCAGCCTGTCGGAAGCTGGCCAATGGGCGGAATCGTTCCTTTTATCGTATACAGTTCTCCGCCGCGTCCTCCCTCAAAGCCGGGAATGGATTGCAGCAGACCAATGGTGTACGGATGGCTGGGATGATCAAAGATTTCTTCTACCGTGCCCTCTTCTACAATCGCTCCCGCATACATAACAGCAATACGGTCCGCAATTTCAGCCGCAACACCCATATCATGGGTGATCAGCAGAATGGACATGCCAAGCTCGGCCTGAAGCTTGCGCAGCAAATCCAGAATCTGAGCCTGAACGGTAACATCGAGGGCTGTAGTAGGCTCATCGGCGATCAGCAGCTCAGGATTACAAGCGAGGGCAATAGCGATAACCACCCGCTGGCTCATCCCGCCGGACAGCTCATGCGGATACTGTTTCGCCCGGATTTCCGGTGCCGGAATACCAACCAGCTTCAGCAGGCCAACAGCCATCTCTGCAGCTTCTTTGGCATTTTTATTCTGATGAAGCTGCAGACTTTCGGCAATCTGATCCCCTATCGTAAATACCGGATTCAATGTAGACATCGGATCCTGGAAGATCATAGCGATCTTGTTGCCACGGATTACCCGCATCTCCTCCTGCGTCTTGGCAGCGAGATCCTGGCCGTGAAAGTTAATATTGCCTTCGAGAATCATCCCGCCTGCATAATCGATAAGCCGCATAATAGCGAGTGAAGTGACACTTTTACCGCTGCCGGATTCACCTACCAGACACACCGTTTGACCTTTATCCACTGCAATGGAGATTTGGTCGGTTGCTTTTACCATCCCCTTCTCTGTGATAAAGCCGGTGGTCAGTTTCCGGATTTCGAGTAATTTTTCCGCCATTTGTCCAGCCTCCTCCGGGATTTGGTCACTTGCTGTCTGGGATCCAGTCCATCCCGGATACCATCGCCGATAAAGTTAACCGCCAGCACCACAAGCAGGATACACAACCCTGGATATACGGCCTGCAACGGATCTATCAGCATAAATTCCTGTGCATTACTAAGCATAAGGCCCCAGCTTGTGGCCGGAGATTGAATGCCAAGCCCCAAATAGGACAGTGCAGACTCACTTAGAATCGCCCCGCCGACCATCAGAGTCGCATTCACAATAATCGGGAAGCTTGCATTGCGGAGCAGGTGGCGGAAAATAATCCCCCAGTTCGATACCCCAATCGCTCTGGCAGCCTCAACATACTGCATCTCCCTAAGCTGCAAAAAATTCCCCCGGACCAGACGGGCAATGCTCATCCAGCTGGTTAAGGCCAGAATGAGGATCATATACTTAACCTCTGAACCGAAAATGGCCAGCACCAGAATGTTAAGGAAGAGCGTAGGCACGGAGTTCGTCACGTCAACTATACGCATAAAAATCGTATCCACCCAGCCGCCAAAGTAACCCGAAATTGCGCCGACAATCGAACCAACGACTACTGAAGCAAAGGCTACTGTAAACCCGATACTCAGGGAAATTCTCGCACTGTACAATAGTCGGGTGAGAATGTCGCGGCCCAGTTCGTCCGTCCCCAAAAGATGTCCTTCAGCTCCGGGCTTCAGGTTGGGAAACATCATATCAATGGCGTCTGGTTTATATTTGGTTAGAACTGGAGCAAGAATCGCCACAATGATGAAAAAGAGCAGAACGAAAAGCCCGCTCATAGCATATGGGTTGTGTGAGAACTTTTTCCACAGGATGACCCAAGGACCGGGAGGTCTCTTAAGCTCTGCCGCCGGCAGCCCTTGTTCCACTTTCAATGAATCCGTCGGAAGTTGTGATTGCCCTATACTCATGCCGCCTTGCCTCCTTGCTTGCTAAGCTTGACACGAGGGTCTACTACCGCATACAGAATATCCGCCAGCAGATTGCCCAGTACAACCATAACTGCCGTTACGATGGTTATGGCCATAAGTACTGAATATTCACGCTGGGTCGCCATTTGCACGTACAAGCGGCCCATACCCGGCCAGTTGAATACACTCTCGGTTAATGCGGCCCCTCCTACCAATATTGGAAGATCCATTCCCAGAACCGTAATGATTGGAATAAGTGCATTGCGCAGCGCATGGTGGAAAATGACCTTGCGTTCTTTAACACCCTTTGCACGTGCTGTTCTGATATAATCCTGATCCAGCACTTCAAGCATGCTTGCTCTCGCATATTTCATATAAGACACCAGAAAACCAAGGGCCAGAACGGTAATCGGCAGCACAAGGTGCATGAATAAATCACCAATGTCCCCTTCTTTGCCCCGTGTGTGCATGTCCGATAGGGGGAACCAATCCAGCTTCAGAGAGAACCACTGCTGCAGTAGGATTCCGAACCAGAACGTCGGCATCGCAAAGCCGATATAGGAGATGAAGGATGCGGACTGGTCAGATAATCCGTATACCTTGGTGCTGTTGTAGATGCCCCAGGGAATCGCAATGATCAGGGACACCAGCCAAGCTGCTCCCATCAGAATGAAGGTGTTGCCGATACGAGGCAACAACAGATCGGATACCGCGAGATGATTTTTAAAGGTATACCCCAGATCGCCCTGCAGCAGGTCGCCGATCCAGCGAATATACTGAATATAGATAGGTTTATCCAGACCCAAATTATGCGCTTGCTGCTTGAATATTTCCGGTGAAAGGCCAGGGGACAGCATCACCTGGGTCGGCCCTCCGGGGGCCGCATGTATAAGAAGAAAGGTAACTATAGTAATCAAAAAGATTACCAGCACTGATTGCAGTACGCGACGGATCAGATATTCTGTCATCAAATGTCCTCCTAGAGATGGTAAGACATAGAACCCGGAACTCCCTTATGACAAAAGGAGAAGAGGAAAGAGAATTCTCTTTCCTCCCCCGTAATTCTATTTCCTGTGTCTGTTTGTTTAGTTGGTTACCCACCATTTGAGAGCATGGAAGTACTGTCCATAGCCCAGTGACGGCTCTGGAGCATCTTCGTCTGCCCAATGAACTCTAGGGCCCGTACCAATGGCTTGACCATATTGATACAGGAACACGTAAGGCAGATCAGTAGAGATTTCTTTACCTACTTCTTTATAAATTTCTTTACGCTTCGCTTGGTCAACAGTAGAATATCCATCTACCCACAACTTATCCAGCTTCTCATTCTTATACCAGCCGCTGTTCTGTCCAGCAGGCGGGAAGTATTTGGAGGAGAAGACGCTCTCTGAATCCGGGTCCGGAGTGTTCAGGGACCACGCTAACAGCAACGCTTGGAATTTACCCGGTGTTACGTTCTGGTCAATCCAGGCTGCAAAGTCAATGGCTTTTGGTGTTACCTCAATGCCGACTTCCTTCAGGTTCTGCTGAATGACAGCAGCAACCTGCTCACGGCGGCTGTTGCCCGCATTATATTGCAGTTCGAAGGAGAAACGGTGTCCGTCTTTGGTGAGAATACCATCCTTGCCGGCAACCCATCCGTCTTCTGCCAGCAGCTTCTTAGCTGTTTCGGCATTGTAATCATAGTTAACAGCTGCATCACCCGGATCAGCCCAGGTACCTGGCAGGAACGGTGCGTTCATCAGCGCGCCGACACCCTTCAGAATGTTGTCGACCATCCCTTGGCGGTTCAGTGCGTGTGCAATGGCCTGTCTGGTCTTCTGTCCAGCGAACAGACCGTATTTGTCTTTGAAGTTCTTCGAATCAAAGTTGAACATTACATATTCGTACTGAGCGCCTGGCTTTTGGATGATATTGATCTTGTCGTTAGCTTTGACCGCTTCAACCTGTGTAACCGGAATAGCACTGATATGGTCTGTGTCGCCCTTCAGGAGAGCTTGAACTTCGGTATTCTGGTCGGCATAGATTTTATAAACCACTTGTGCAATGTGAGGTTTAACTTCACCCCAGTAGTTGGGATCAGCATCAAGGGTATGGCTGTCGCCCTGTTTCCAGGAGGTCCATTTCCAAGGTCCGCTTGTGACGGTCTTGGCCGGGTCAGTACCATATGCATTGGTTTGCATGGTTTTCGGTGCTACATCCTTCAGAATATGCGCTGGTACAATAGCCTGGCAAAGTGCGTAGAGGAAAGGCGCATAAATCTTGGACATCGTAATTTTCACAGTGTGGTCATCGACCTTCTCTACGGTCTTCACTTTGTCAAAAGCACTTGTAAGCGGTGATCCGGTTTCCGGATTCTTAGCCGTTTCGATGGTATACACCACGTCATCGGCTGTAATAGGCTGACCATCACTCCATTTGATCGTATCTTTCAATTTAATGGTGTATGTCAGTCCATCTGCGGAGATTTCCGGTACAGCTGCTGCCAGCGACCAAGGTTCTGCTTGTACATTGCCCTGACGGTCCAGATCATAGAGCTTCGCAAATACGAATTCTGCTACATCACCGGAAGAGGTGTCGTTAATCATGAGGGGATTAATATTTACGATATCGGAGAAAGAGCTCATAACTATCGTACCGCCATCAACCGGTCCATCTGCAGCCGGTTTAGAAGCAGCGGGGGCTTCACTTGCGGCAGGAGCAGAGCTCTCTGCTGTAGCACTCGGTGAATTAGTTGCAGTGTTATTTGTACTGCAACCTGTGAATAGAACTCCTACAAGAGATAGAACCAGTAAACCAGACCACCATTTTCTCTTTTTCGCCATTAAATTTACTCCTCCTTTTGTTAGATCCGTGTAACGTAAACCGTCAATGCCATCAGGTTCCAATGTACCCTCTCTGCTAAAGCTTTGTTCAACCTCCCTTGTGTAAATCACAACATCGGTCTTCAAGGTATGTAACAATACCTTACAAAGAATCTCTTACCCCTTCAGTCGCTATCCCCAGAATAGACCGAAGGTCAATAAACTGCAGGAACAGCACTTGAGGAGGTAAGGTTTCCCATATAAATTATGGTTTATATTACATGTTAAATTTTCTTACGTCAATATCTTTTTTATCCGTTTTTTACCTTGTATTATTTCTATTATATGTATTAGATCGCCTTACAAACCCATTACATTTCCTATTTAGATTTTTAATTCCATTAATAGTTAAAAAG
>NZ_LVWH01000185.1:0-46542 GCF_001909045.1 Paenibacillus sp. P3E
GTTTATTTATGGTTGTAGTGCTAATATTGCCAATGTAGTTATTATGTTTCTTCGTAAAAATGAAAACCCTTACACAAAAGGAGGACAAATGGATGAAGAGATTCAAAAAAGGGTTCACGCTGCTCCTCACCTCCATCATGCTGATTTCGATGGCGGCTCCTGCGCTTGCAAGCGGCAAGGCGGATGAGAAGATGGGAATGCACTGGGCCAAGGACAGTATTGCAAAGTGGCAGGAAAACGGTGTGGTTCAGGGTTACCCTGACGGATCATTCCGGCCGGATAATCAGGTGACCCGGGCTGAGCTGGCCAGCATGGTGAATAAGCTCTTCGGATTCAGCGCTGCGGCGGTGAACCCCTTTGCAGATGTACCGGCAGGAGTCTGGTATGCCAAGGATCTGTCTATCGCCAAACAGGCCGGTTATTATAAAGGCTTCCCGGACAACAAAGCGAAAGCGGATACAAAAGTCACCCGTCAGGATGCCGCCGCTCTTTTTGCAGCAGTGTTCTCGTTAAAGCCAAATACTGGTGCGGCATCTGCCGCTTTCACGGACAGTAGCACTATCAGCGGCTATGCCAGGGAAGCCGTTCAAGCGCTGAACGGAACGCTTAGCGGATATCCTGACGGCAGCTTCCGTCCGGACATTCCCATTACCCGGGCTGAGCTGGTGAGCATCGTTGACAGACTGGTCAGCCGTTACATTAACACGTCCGGAACGGTTACCGGCGGTGCTATTCAGGGCAATGTCCTGATCAACCACACAGGTGCTGTGCTCAAAGACAGTGTGATTTCGGGCAATTTATATTTGGCGCCCGGCATCAGCAGCGGTGAAGCCACCTTGGAGAATGTAACCGTGACAGGTTCCGTATATACTGCTGGAGGCGGAGAGAACTCCATTCATTTCAATCATTCCAAGCTGGCTGCAGTGAATGTCAACCGGCCGGAAGGTAAAGTGCGTATCGCAGACGAGGGCGCTACAACTGTAAGCCGGATGGGAATTGAAAGCGCTTCTATTATTGAGGTGGCCGAGAATGCGGTGATTTCCGAACTTGTAATCGGCAGCGGTGCTGCAGGCACTTCTCTGGCAGGCAAGGGAACGATCAGCAAGCTAGACGTCCGCGCAGCATCCGTTGTCCTGAACGGCCAGCCTCTGGCGGCCGGAATCTATAGTGTTAAGGGCGGAGTGGCTACGGCGTGGACCGCAGCGGGCAGTACTCCGGCTCCAAGCCAGCCGGTTGCCACAGCTTCGCCTGGCAATCCATCTGTAACACCGGTACCAAGCAGCCCGGTGGTCACACCTGCTCCAAGCAGCGGTAACGGGGGAACCGAACCGTCCCCGCGTCTCGTGAATTTGGCAGATGCAGATGCATCGTCTGCGACCCGGTCACTGTTCGCTTATCTGGAAGATATCAGAGGAACAGGCACCCTTTTCGGGCAGCAGCACGTAACCGACGAAGGCCAATCCATCAAGAAGCTTGACGGAACGGAATCCGATGTGAAAAATGCCGTTGGTGCTCATCCGGCCCTGTTCGGCTGGGATACACTCAGCCTGGAAGGCAAAGAGAAGCCGGGAGTATCAGGGGATGTGTATGCCAGTATTAGCAACCTCGTTGGCAGTATGAAGAAAGCCTATGAATCGGGAGGTGTACTTACCCTCAGCTCACATATGCCTAACTTTGTGACCGGAGGCGATTTCTATGACCTTAAGGGCTCTGTCGTCTCACATATCCTGCCCGGCGGGGACAAGCATGCCGAGTTCAACACCTTTCTGGATGATATCGCGGCCTTTGCGAACAGTCTGAAAGACGACAGCGGCCAGCCCATTCCGGTTATTTTCCGCCCGTTCCATGAACAGAGCGGCAGCTGGTTCTGGTGGGGGCGTGCTTTTACAACAGAGGATCAATATAAAGAGTTATACCGGTACACAGTGGAATACCTGCGGGACATTAAGAAAGTGCGCAACTTCCTGTATGCGTACTCTCCGGGCGGTGGTTTTGGTACGGATGAAGAGCAGTATCTCGAAACCTATCCTGGTGATGATTATGTAGATATTCTGGGCTTCGACAGCTACTACAACGGGGAAGGGCAAAGCTGGTTCGACGGTGTGGCGACAGAGGCCGCAACGCTCTCGAAGATTGCCGATACGAAGCACAAGGTTGCCGCGCTGACTGAATTTGGCTATCAGAACATGAAGGTGGCAGGCAACTCCACTCCGGATTTCTATACCCGTCTCAGTACGGCGTTAAAATCCAGTCCGGATGCCAAGCGAATGGCCTATATGCTGACCTGGGCTGATTTTACCCCAAGCGAGAACTCTTATGTTCCTTATCCGCTTGTTTCTGGAGAACAGCATCAGATGATGGCCGACTTTAAAGCTTTCTTTAATGATGCGTACACACTGTTCAGCGGCGAGATTAACGGTGCTTATACAAAGCTAGTTACCGCTGCTAAGGAGCAGCCGTTCATGCACATTGCCTCTCCGGCAAATCAGGCGACAGTAACGGAGAAGACGACCCGTATTCGTGTTCGCGTACTAAATGTGGAGCCGTCAAAAGTGGTATATTCCATTGGTGGATCTACTGCGGAGATGCCGCTCGTACTGGACCCGGTAACAGGCTTTTATGTGGCAGACTGGTCCCCGGACGCGAAGCTGAACGGTAAGATGGCGACGGTCACGGTGAGGGTATACGGTGAAGGCGGAACCGTATTGTTGGAACAGACGAACACGGTTTATGTAAAAATCAGTGAAGTTCTGCTTGGAGTCTATACATTCGACAACGGCATTGAGGGTGTTCAGAGCAACGGCGGCTATCAGGCGGCAATAGACTCCACCCAGCCGGTTTCGTTCAACGGCAGCGGTGTGCTGAAGGTGAATGCAAGCGGGATGAACCCCGCAGATACTTGGCAGGAGCTGAAGCTGGAGCTCAAAACTGCAAAAACGGTTATAGACAGTGTGTATTTATCGGATGTGACCCGCGTCAAGCTGGAAGCATGGGTTCCATTGTCCGCGCAGCCGGAGAATGGGAAGGCAAGTCTGCAGGCAGTCGTGCAATTGCCTCCGGATTGGAACGGCAAGTATGGGATCGGAACGACACAGGTCACTTTTGCGGATCTGCCAAAAGTAACCATCGATGGCGTGGAATATGTGCATTTCACACCGACTATTGATTTGACTGACGCAGCGGCGCTCCTGGCAGCCGATGATATTGCGGTATCCATTGTGGGCAGTGGACTGGCAAGCGGGAGTATTCCGCTGTATATCGACAATATCGGATTATACAGCACCTATGTGGAGACCGGAGCTGATCCGGCAATGGTTGACGATTTCGAAGGCTATCTGGGCAGTAACGAGGCGCTGAATACAAAATTTGTGCATGCGGGTGGAGATGCGACCGAAACGGTGCTAGATGCGAATAAGCATAGCGGCAGTTACGGCATGAAGTATACCTATACCCTGGGCACGAGCGGATATTCAGGTGTGACCAAGGCGCTTAACGTGGATTGGTCCGCTTACAATGCACTTCAATTCTGGTATAAGCCGGATGCCAAGGGGCAGAAACTGGTAATACAGATCAATGCCGGCGGCAGCACTTACGAGTACTACCCGGACACGACCACTGACGAGGCTGTACTTGTAACTGCGAAGTTCAGTGAGTTCGTTCCGGCCAATGGCGCTACAGGAACACTGACCAAGACTAACCTGAAGGATGTTCAAAAGTTCTCAATCTACACCAATGCCAGACCGGATGGTACGCAGCTGACATCTTCGATGTACTTTGACGACATTAAGGCGGTTAATGATCCGAATGCCGGAAATGTGCCGGGCGGAAGTACCGGAGGCGGCCTGCCTCTGGGAACCCTGTTTGACTTCGAAGGCTCTGTGCAAGGATGGACATTTGGTGCTAACACTATGGGAGCAAGCCATTTGATATCGGGTACTGACGGAGGCAAAGGGGTACTGAGCGCTGACTATCCGCTTGAGGCGGAGGCCCCGAAGGTCTTCGATCTGAACTTCGTGGGTGATAAGGACCTGAGCAACGGCAGCACCTTGAAGCTTCACGTGCGGGTTTCATCCGGAACGGCCAAGGGCAAGATGTTCCTGAAAAGTGGAGCGAACTGGGACTGGGCCAATACGGATGAAGTGACCTTAACGGATCAATACCAATGGATTTCGCTGGATCTGAATGGATATGACTGGACCGGAAAGGTCAAGATCGATAAGACAATGGTTCGCGCGCTGGGCTTGGAGATATTCTCTACGGACAGTGCAGCTAGCGTATATGTCGATGAAATGATTCTGGAGTAGCAAAAAACTTCATAACAGCACATCGCCCTCGTGCAGCCGCACGGGGGCTATTCATATACAATAAATGAGGATAGCCCAGCTAATCCCGGTCCACCTGCAAATATGTCTAATTCCCTATTCCTGAACCTTACATAGTATAAAATTCTTAATTCATTCTTCCGAAATAAAGACTATAGTCTATAGTTTTGCCTATTTATGAAAATGAAAAGTAACAATTGGAAGTTGAAGCTATGTTTTCACAAAGGTTGAGGGGGCGCTGACATGGTTGAGAGGCTTAGGCAGAAAGGTTTTGGGAAGAAAGGTACCTCGGGAAGGTGGAATAGCGGGATCATGAAGCGGGGGGTCGCAAAAGTCAGAGGCAGCATCTCAATAAAGATTGCCTCCGGTTATGTAGTCTTGGCCATTCTGGTTATGGTTCTAGGGGGCGTCTCCCTGTCTCAAATGAAAGGAATGCAGAAGAATACAGGCCAAATCGTCGACGAGATGATTCCTGCGCTGAATCAGATCCACAATATCAATTACTACACAGAACATATTATGTCTGTCAGCATGCAGCATATTTTAGATACCGGGGGTACCGGGAAGGCGAAGCTTGAACAGGAACGTGATTCGTATATCCGCAAGTTGGCTGAAACCATGAAAAGCTATAAGGCTGTCCTCAAGAATGAAGGTCAATTGCAGCAGTTCAATGCTCTCCAGGATAAGTGGGATGAGTATATGACTATCAACAACCAGACGATCAAGCTTAGCGGCTCAGGCGATGAGGAGCTTGCCCTGGAAGTCTCGAAAAAAGGGATTGCCGCATTTAACGCCATGCAGATTGATATCGTGAAACTTGTGGAATCCAGTCAAAAGGAAGCTGCGGATAAAGGAGAGCAGGCTGGTGATATTTACAAGACTTCCTGGACCCTGAGTCTTATCACGCTGGCGATGGTACTGATTGTAATCGGGGGCATCAACATGCTCATCCGGCGGTTGATGATTCACCCGGTGAAGAAGGTGACTATCCATCTACAGCGTATATCCGGGGGTGACTTGACTGCGGAGGATACCCTTATTGGGAATATGGATGAAATCGGCCTCTTGGCAAAGACAGTGAATGACACGAACCGGACCCTTCTGGAAATCGTCAACCGGATCAGAAGCGTTGCCCAGATTATTACAGAACAAAGTGAAGGCTTGGTAAATAACGTAACTACAACCAAGGAAGGGGGCACCCAGATTGCCCTCACCATGGAGGAGTTGGCCAAGGCGGCAGGAAGTCAGGCCGAAGCGGCTGTGGATGCATCCAGAGCTGTAGAAGACATGAACCGGCTGATTGAGAATTTTGCCGGCAAAGGCATAGAACTGTCGGAGCATTCCGAGCAGGTTAGGAAGAAGGGCGATAAAGGTAAGGAATTGATGGAAAGCTCTGTAGCACAAATGGGCCAAATTGCCGAGGTGGTCTCACGGTCCATGGAGGCGGTAGAAGAACTTAATCTCAAGAACGAAGGTATATTCAGGCTGGTGGGATCGATCCGCAGCATTTCTGAACAGACGCATCTTCTGGCGATTAATGCGGCAATCGAGGCTGCCAGAGCCGGTGATAGCGGACGAGGCTTCGCTGTTGTTGCACAGGAGGTGCGCAAGCTGTCGGAGGATGTGCAGCAGACGGTCTCGGAGATTACCGGCATCACACAAGGCATCCAGGATGATTCCAGGGAAATGGTTCAGCAATTACGCAGCGGTGTGGAGAAGACGGAAGAGGGCAGCCGCAAAATCATGGAAACAGGTGAAGCATTGGCCGAAATTAACAAGTCAGTATACGTGATGTCCAGTACCATTGACAAGATGGGCAATGATCTCAAGCAGATGACCGGGGCAAGTGAAACCATGAATGAATTCAGCCAGCACATCTCAGCCTTGGCCCAGGAATCGGCGGCCAGTGTGGAAGAGACTTCGGCATCAGCCCATGAGCAGGTCAGCTCCACCAATGAGGTGGCAACCGGGATAGAACAGCTTAGAACCCTGCTGGGAGAGCTGAAGGAATCAGTGACGCGGTTTCAAGTATAGCAGAGCGGAGCGTTAGCGGATGTTTTGCTGATGCGGAACTTGTTCGTGAACATTGAATAACGGGTGTTGTCCTTGGGAGAGGACAGCACCCGTTATTTGCTTACTCCGTTAATACCGGCGGCTGTAGTCTACCAGATTGCGTGCAGGGGCTCCTGATTTCAAATAGGATTTCATGTTCTCTATAAAAATATCAACCAGCCGGTCCGCATAGCGGTCCGTGGCCCCGGCACAATGCGGGGTGATGACGACCTGTTCCATCCCCCATAGCGGGTGCTCCCGGGGAAGCGGTTCTGTCTCGAAAACATCCAGGCCGGCACCGGCCAAATGTCCGCTGTTCAGCGCCTCCATCAGAGCTTCTGTATGGGTTGTGGCTCCCCGGCCAATATTGATATAATAAGAGCCCTGTTTACAGGCTGAGAAGATCTCAGCATCGAACAGTTGCTTCGTCTCTTCGGTAAGCGGGAGTGTATTGATCACGAAGTCGCCTTGGCCTACAGCATCTTGAAGTTGACTAGTCGTGTAAACTTCATCGAAGCTGTCCACCGGCTTGCCGGAGCGGCTTACTCCCACGGTTTTCATCCGAAAGGCTTTTGCGATTCTTGCGGTCTCACTGCCAATAGCACCGGTTCCGGCGATAACAGCCGTTTTACCGGTCAGTTCACTCTCATTGCCTTCCGAATGCCAGCGGCGGTTCAATTGATTGCGAACCGCTGTATGCAGATTACGGGTAAAGAGCAGCATGAAGCCGAAAATGACCGCTGCAATCGGCTCCGCGTGCACACCGCTGGCGTTGGTCAGGAGAATTCCTTTGTCCTCCATCGCATCAAGAGGAAGCTTCTCGACCCCGGCCGACCAGGTCTGCACCCAGCGCAGCGGAGACTCGGGCTCCAGCAGCGTGTCGCTAATTCCTTTACCCCAGCCGATAACAATTTCTGCTTCGGCAAGCATGGCAAGATCGGGATCTTTGCTGTTTCCAAGTATAAGGGAATAACCTGGAGCGGCTTCGCGGATTAACTCTTGCTGCCGTGGTGAAAGAGTGTGCAAACAAACAATGGATTTCGTCAAGATGGTTCCCTCCCGTTATACTATTTAATAATAAGTTGTCATAATTCCCCCACTTCTAAAGTGGTGGGATGAATGTAAACGGTCTTTCTAATCCAAAGGAAATGAACATCCATGCATGCGAACATTTGTGCTATAATGAATTCGGAAATTCCTGGAAAGGAGTTGCGTGGCATGTTCGAACATAAAGCGTATAAGTACCGGATTTATCCTAACCCCGAGCAACAACAATATCTGGCCAAGGTGTTCGGATGTGTCCGTTTTATCTACAACAAAATGCTTGCGGATAAGATCGAACACTATCAACAAACGGAGAAAATGCTCCATAATACACCTGCCCGGTACAAGAAAGAATTCCCGTGGCTGAAAGAAGTGGACAGCCTTGCATTAGCAAACGTTCAGCTCCACCTGGAGAAAGCCTATACGCATTTTTTTCGGGATAAGAACGTGGGTTTCCCTAAATTCAAAAGCAAGAAGACGAACAACCATAGCTTCACAACGAACAATCAAAACGGAACGATAGCCATTGAAGAGGGAACGATTAAAATTCCGAAACTAAAGACAAGAATCCGAATCAAGGTCCATCGTCCATTCACCGGGCGAATCAAATCCTGCACCCTATCCAAAACACCATCAGGAAAATATTTTGCTTCCGTACTGGTGGAAACAGAACGAATCCCTCTGCTGAAAACAGAAAAGAAAATTGGGGTGGATCTGGGACTAAAAAACTTCGCGATAACTTCGGATGGTGAAGTGATCGTAAATCCGAAACATCTACGTCATTCGGAACAACGATTAGCCAAGCTGCAAAAGGACTTGTCGAGAAAGAAAAAAGGGAGCACTAACAGAAATAAGGCAAGGCTGAAGGTTGCCAAGCTTCATGAAAAAATAGCGAATCAACGTAAAGACTTCTTGCACAAAACGTCCACCCAAATGATACGCGATAACCAAGTGATCGTGATGGAAGACCTGCGTGTAAAGAACATGATGCAGAATCACAAATTAGCGAAAGCCATCTCCGAAGTATCGTGGAGCCTGTTCAGAGAAATGCTGACCTACAAATCAGAATGGTACGGTAGAGAATTGATGATTGCGCCTAAACACTTCGCAAGTAGTCAATGTTGTTCCTGCTGTGGCTACAAAAATGCAGAAGTGAAAAACCTTGCAGTACGAGAATGGACTTGTCCTGAATGTAGTGTACAACATGACAGAGATGTAAACGCAGCTAAAAACTTACTACAATTAGCCATATCATAGGGCAACGATTGGGCTAGGAACTAGCCTATAAGCTTGGGTAAACTTGGAGCAGTAGCTCTATTGACCAAGAAGCACCCACCTCTTAGGTGGTGTGTAGTTCACTAGGGCTGTCTGATTCTGTATAGAATAAGGATAACAAATCTACCCTGAAAGGTGAAATTGAAATGGATCGTAAGCAGTCCGGCTCTGAAATGGAACGCTTGTTCATCGCGGTGAATCTTCCCTCCCTACTATGTAAGAGCCTGGGAAAAGAGTGCAGCTCCTTGTCTGCCACGCTGAATTTTGCCAAATGGACACATTCTGAGGATTATCACATTACCCTGCAATTTCTCGGGGATACACCCAAGCCGTTGATTCCTGATCTTCTTGAGGCTCTAAAGGAGGTATCTTCCACTTGTAAGCCATTTCAACTGCACCTCACAGAATGGGGAGCTTTTGGGCGCCTGGAAGCGCCAAAAGTGCTCTGGGCGGGGGTTTCCGGAGAGATGGATAAACTGGCGGATCTCCAGAAGCGTGTGATTTCCGCTACCCGTCCTCTTGGTTTCATACCCGAAGCAAGAGAATTTAAACCACATCTTACATTGGCCCGCAAATACCGCGATACCCTCCCGTTCAGCATCGAGAGGCTTTCTGATTTACGTGCCCAACTGCCCGATGTTGAGGAAGATAATGGAACAGCGGGCTGGACGGTGGATGGTTTTTTGGTGTATGCTACCAGGATGCATGCCATTCCTATGTATGAAATGATCGAAAAATTACCGTTTTTCTGATATAAAATCGATAAGAAAGTTTTCAAAGCTTCCATTTTCGGTTACATACAATAGGAATGTGCCGTAAATTTAGGAGGTAAAAAATGGCAATCTTTAAACAAAACCGCTGTATTGCGCTGCTTGTTGGCGTTATTCTGGTGTGTTTCTCTGCGATAAGCCTGCTTGGTTCTGAAGGAACCGCAAAGGGCAAAAATACAGTACAAATGAATCATTTGAACTCGAACGGACAAGCTTCGGCGTTGACCCTGACCAGTGAAGCCTCAACTAGCTTGGTGAGGACAAAGAATACCCCGAAACCCATGCTCTACACCACAGCCGCCAATCTGTTCCATACCCAGAGGATCAGGCAGACCTTGGAATGGATCAGTCCAGATATACTGAAGCCGAAAGGTACAGCAGTAAGGACTGGGATTCTCCGGCAAAAGGCAGCTGTGGTGAAGTCAACTCCGCCCATGGTGCAGCAAGTGGCCAAGACGGCGGTGGCTAAGGGGAGCCAGACCGTAATTACCCAAAAGACGGCAATTCAGCAACATCCCCCCACTCAATTGTTCTTCTCTCGGACAAAGCTATTAAGCCAGGAGCAGCGAGGTCAAGCGACCTGGAGCTACGCGGTATCCGAAGAAGACCTGCTACTGCTGCAAAAAATCGTCATGGCAGAAGCAGAAGGCGAACCGTACCAGGGCAAGGTGGCAGTCGCCAACGTTGTTCTGAACAGGCTGCGGTCAGCCAATTTTCCCGACACCATACATGATGTAATCTATCAGAAAAGCCAGTTCAGTCCTGTGGCCAACGGGCGTCTTAAGCGCGTGAAGCCCAACGGGGACAGTATTAAAGCTGTTACCGCCGCACTCTCCGGAACCAAGGCAGTGACTGACGATACGTATTTCTTCCTGTCTCTTAAGCTTGCCCAAGATCTGACGGTGCATCATTCCAGGCAGTACGCCAAAAAGATCGGCAATCATACTTTTTATAAATAAATGATAAAGCAGGTGTCCCGAAGTCCTAAAAATGGTATTGGGACATCTTTGCTTCATTACAAGCAGAAACGGTACCGGGCTTTATGCCCGGTACCGTTTCTGCTTGAGTCCTACCCTCTTCCATTGGCCATCGTTTTGCTTAAGGAGTAACGTACACGGCTTCTTCATTTCGTGCTGGAGCAGCAACCCGTGCCCCCCGGAGCTCTGCAGATGTTCCGGCTGCAGGTTTGCCCAGCATCTGCAGGACGGCGGCAGCGCAGTGGCTCGGCTGCTGGCGATCCGGGGCGACCCGCCGTCTGCGCAGCTCTTCTAGTCCGGCATATTCACGCATCAGCAGTGAGAACCATTTATCCACCACATCTGAATCGAGCTCCTCGGCAAGGCCCAATTCCACGAAGTATTGGCAGTTCTTTTCTTCCTGGCCGGGAATGGCGCTGTAAAAAAGCATCGGAATGCCTTTGGCCTGGCCTTCCGTACAGGTCATCCCTCCGGGCTTCGTAATCAGCAGATCGGAGGCGTCCATCAGCTTATTGATCTCGCTGCTGTATCCCAAAATTTTCACATTGGGATGGTTCAGCAGCGGATTGGCCCTCATTTTAGCTACAAGCCTGTCGTTGCTGCCCATACAAAACACCAGTTGGATATCATTCGTCCGGGCGGTGAGTGATTTCATGACTTCTTTTCCGAACATGAGCCCCCAGCCGCCTCCCATAATCAGTACGGTAGGGATATCAGCAAGTCCCAGTTCCTTCCGCAACAGCTTTTTGTTCGATCTCTCCCAGAACTTAGGGTGTAAAGGCATGCCTGTGACGGTAACCTTGTCCGGCGAGACCCCCCGGCCGGTAAGTATCGACTTGACCCGGGAAGTGGACACCAGGTACCGGTTTGCTTCTTCATTGATCCAGCTTCCATGTG
The DNA here is from genome assembly GCF_001909045.1 of Paenibacillus sp. P3E. Classification (NCBI taxonomy): domain Bacteria; kingdom Bacillati; phylum Bacillota; class Bacilli; order Caryophanales; family Paenibacillaceae; genus Paenibacillus; species Paenibacillus sp. P3E. The sequence goes on from NZ_LVWH01000185.1 coordinate 11,338, forward strand.
CATCATAATCCGTAATCAGTGTATACATTGGCACATCCAGCCCCTGCCGCTTCAAGCGGGAAATGACAGCAGCCGGAATGGGATGCGTACAAATAATCAGATCGGGCTTAAGCTGTTCGATGACCTGTGAGGCATGTGTATAAAAAATCCGGTGAAGCGCCAGCTTGGTCAACCGGTTCAGAGATTTATGATATTGGGTTTTGTACATCATGCCGACCAGCTTCGGCTGGCTGCTGACTGTTTTGCGGTAAGCTGAAAGAATCCAGGGAGCGACCGTTGGGTTGAGGAATTTGCCAAGCTCAATGACCCGGCACTGTACATCCGGGCTAAGACGCTTTATTCCTTCGGCCAGAGCATAGGCTGCCCCTGTATGGCCCGTACCGAAGCCTTCCGAAAACAGCAGTACTCTTTTCTTTCGCATAAGTTCACCTGCTACTTTCCTTCATAGGTAGGATTAATCTTCTCTTCTATTATACTAGGGATATTGCTTCTTTTCTCACATTATACAAATAAGACGTAAATAGAAAGTTAAAACACTGCAAAAATAAAAAAAATAAAGATTTCACCCAAGTATTGCAAACAAAGAAGCAACGTGATAAAGTGGGTATTGACCGATTGACCGAAATAGTAAAACAGTCATATCGTATGGCAGGCCTATTTCATGAAGAAAGGAAGTGCGCGCAGGTGGCTGTGGTAGATCGAAGGCAACAGGTGCTCCAGGCCGCAACCAAGTCTTTTTCATTATTCGGCTACAAGGCGACCACAATGGATCAGGTCGCGAAGATCGCAAATGTCGGCAAAGGAACCATCTACACCTTTTTTACGAACAAGGAACAGTTATTTGATGAGATACTGCGTGAAGTGATGATGGATATGAAGGTCATCGCCGAACGGGAGATCAGACGGGAACGGTCATTTTTTGAAAATCTGCACCGTGTTCTCGATGCTCTGCTCGAATTTCGCAGTGAACATGAGCTGTTTATCAAGTTGTCCCAGGAAAGCCGTGATTTCGGCACCCCCCAGGCCAACGAAGGTCTCGACAAGCTTGAGAATGTCGTTCTCGAATATTTGCAGCGGGAAGTAGAGCATGCGATGGATCAAGGGGAAGTGAAGCCCTGTGACCCCAAGATTGTATCGCTGGTAATGTTCAGACTGTATATTGTGCTTACGGCCGAACTGAACAGGGTGCATGAGCCTTTGACCAAGGAGCAGATTAAAAATTATTTTCATCTCTTTTTGGCAGAAGGGTTGGCAGAGTAGCTTCATACATGAGAATGGACAGTCTCAGACGACTCCGGCAGGAGTTTTTATTTGCCCATGAGTGACCGAATGGGGAAATCAGTCATCTAGTGTTACTGCAAGTTTTCAAGAGATTCACCTTTTTTAGATAGTAATAGGATTTTAAAGAGAGCATATGATCAGAAGGAGAGAACCAGAATGAAATCTTTATCCGTATTTGCCAAGGACCTGGGCGCAGTGTTCAAAAATCCCAAGGTGCTGATTCCCATGTTTGTCGTCCTGTTCATTCCGGTACTATACAGCGGATTGTTCCTCAAGGCATTCTGGGACCCGTACGGCAAAATGAATGAGCTGCCCGTCGCTGTTGTCAATGAAGATAAAGGTGCCGACTATGAGGGAACGAAGCTTACTGCCGGGAATGACCTGGTAGAGGAGCTCAAGAAAACGGACGGGTTCAAATGGAACTTTGTCACCCGGGCGCAGGCGGACGCCGGCATGAAAGACGAAACCTACTATATGACTATCGTCGTTCCGGAAGATTTCTCCGCGAATGCGACTACATTGCTGGATGATAGTCCAAAGCAGGCCAAAATTATCTACGAGCCAAACGAAGGCTATAATTTCTTGGCAGGTCAAATCGGCGGCACAGCCGTGAAAGATATCAAGACAAAAGTATCTGCTAAAATTACGGAAGCTTATACGACCTCTGTTTTTGATAAAATCACAGACATCGCCAGCGGTCTTGGTGAAGCGGGAGACGGCGCCACCAAGATTGCCGACGGCGCGACCAAGCTGGATGACGGTGCGCTCAAGCTGAAGGATAACCTGCTTGTGCTGACCGAAGGTACGGGTAAACTCTTGGATGGAGCAGCACCTCTTACAAAGGGTGTGGCAGATCTGAATACCGGAGCTGCTGCACTGCAGACCGGTAGCAGTACACTTGCAGGCGGACTTCAGCAGTTGTCTGCAGCTCATAAACAGCTGCAGGATGGTGTAGCACAGACAGCGGACGGCAGCAAACAGCTCAATGCCGGATTGCAGAAAGCGTCTGCCGGAGCAGCTGCATTGCAAGCTGGTACAAAATCGGCTGTAGACGGAACCACTAAGCTGCAAGCCGGTACAAAGTCTGTTGTGGATGGAAGTGCGAAGCTGGAAGCGGGCCTGACTTCTTCCGTAGACGGCAGTGCGAAGCTGGAAGAAGGACTTAAAGCTTCGAAGGACGGCAGCGCGAAGGTAAGCGCGGGAGCCAAAGCGGTCGCAGATGGCTTGTCGCAACTGGCCAAATCCAATCCGCAGCTGGCGGCAAGCCCGGATGTGCAGAAGCTGCTCGCAGCCAGCACCGCAGTCGCTCAAGGCACCGCACAGCTGGATCAGAGCCAGCAACAGCTCCTTGATGGCGCAACTGCGCTGCACAGCGGCCAGGAGCAGCTGGTGCAGGGAGCGAACCAGCTGCATACCGGTTCGCAGCAGTTGGATGCCGGAGTGACCCAGCTGCATGACGGGGCACAGCAGCTGAATGCCGGCAGCACACAGCTGCTGGACGGACAGAAGCAGCTCCTGGCTGGAGCCGGAGCGCTTGAAACCGGCGGCACCAAGCTTGCCGCAGGCATGAAGCAGTTCGGTGCGAAGCTGAACGAAGCAGCAGCAGGCGGTGCGAAGCTTGCTAACGGCGGCAAAGCGCTGGAAGCCGGAACGGCTAAACTGCTCGATGGAGCCGGTCAGCTTAGCAGCGGCCTAAGCTCTGTAGCAGACGGCTCGAAGAAGCTAAGCGATGGAGCCGGACAGCTTAAGAACGGACTGGATGACCTGAAGGCCGGCTCCGGTGAGCTGGCAGTGAAACTCGGTGATGCCGCTTCTCAGACCAGCACCGTGAAGAAAACCGATGCACTTGTATCGATGTTCGCCCAGCCGGTAGAGATTGAAGAGAAAGAATTTACTACAGTACAAAACTATGGTACAGGGTTTGCACCGTACTTCCTGTCGCTTGGTTTGTTCGTAGGCGCACTCATCTGCACCATTGTAATTCCAATGCGTGATTCCGAGGTGATTGGTGCCAGCCGGTTCAACCGTTTCATCAGCCGCACCCTTACTTTCTCAATGATGAGCGTGTTCCAGTCCCTGATGGCAATCCTTATTGTTCTCTACGGACTTGGCCTGGATGTACAGAATGTACCGTTGTTCTATGCCTTTACCTTCATTACCAGTATCGCCTTCATGTGGATGATTCAAGCTATTGTTACCTGGATGGATCAACCAGGACGGTTCGTGGTTATCGTTCTGCTGATATTCCAATTGACAACAAGTGCAGGAACCTTCCCGCTTGAGCTGATTCCGGACTGGATGAAATTCTTCAACCCGTTGCTGCCTATGACTTATAGTGTAAGAGGGTTCAAGGCAGTAATTTCCACCGGTAATTTTGGTACTATGTGGAGCGATGCCGGAATGCTGGCCGTTTACGGAGTAGTATTCCTGGTTTGCACCTTCACTTACTTCATGACCCGTGACCGTGATAGTGAAATGGCTGTGCAGAAAGAACAAGCATTAAGCTTGTAATTGAAAAATAATTCATTGAGTAAACACACAAAGGACGCTCCTTGCCGGGGCGTTCTTTGTTTTTTCCTAAACAAAGAATTTATAGGTTTCACGCAAAGGGCGGCGAAGCTGATACCACTTATTTCAGGAATGAAAAACAGTCCAAAAAATACCATGATTGTGTCAGGAAAATGGATGAAACGCTTTCATTGAATAAGAGCTTATTCGTTATTCATGCATATTTATGCATAACAAAGATTTTTTACGCTTCAATTCACTAAAGCTGTGACGCAAAAGCAATTGTTAATCAAGCTCATAAAAAAGTTTAAATTGCGCTCATGTCAGGTCGATGATAAAATAATATAACCAATCTGTCTTGAATATTTATTAAGAATTCCCACTGAAAATTTTTCCTGAAATCCGTCTACTTTATAATAGAAAGGTTGCATACAATGAGACACACTGAACTGCCCGTCAAACAAGGCCTGTACGATCCCCAGTTCGAAAAGGATGCCTGCGGAATGGGGTTTGTCGCCCATATCAAAGGCAAGCCATCCCATGATATTGTAAGTAACGCTTTGACCATGCTCTTCAATATGGAGCATCGGGGAGGCCAGGGAGCAGAACCAAACTCAGGTGACGGAGCCGGCATTATGCTGCAGATTCCGCACCGTTTCTTTACCGGTGAAGCCAGCAAGCTTGGATTTGAACTGCCTGAGCAGGGGCATTACGGTGTAGGCATGATCTTTTTGTCTCACAACGAGGAGATCCGGGCCCGCCATGAAGCCCTCCTTAGCGAGATTATCACCGAGGAAGGCCAGCAGGTGCTCGGCTACCGCGATGTACCTACTTTTGACGAGATGCTGGGCAAGACAGCCAAGGCGGCTAAGCCTTATGTGCGCCAGGTATTCATCGGCCGCTCCGAAGGAATCAAGGATGATCTGGCATTTGAGCGCAAGCTGTACGTCATCCGCAAACGTGCTGAACTATCGATCCGCTATGGCGGAGCAGAAGAAGGCGAATCTTTTTATGTGCCAAGCATGTCCTGCCGAAAGATCGTATACAAAGGCATGCTGACCACTGCGCAGGTAGGCCAGTTCTATCTGGATCTGCAGAATGAAGCGCTGGAATCGGCGATTGCCCTTGTGCATTCCCGGTTCAGCACCAATACATTCCCAAGCTGGGAACGTGCACACCCTTACCGTTTCATGATCCACAACGGTGAGATCAACACCTTGCGCGGCAATGTGAACTGGATGCACGCGCGCCAATCGCTGTTCAAGAGTGAAGTATTCGGGGAAGACCTGAGCAAGATCAAGCCTGTCGTGAACCCTGACGGCTCCGATACGGCTATGTTCGACAACACCTTCGAGTTCCTGTACCTCAGCGGACGTTCATTGCCGCATGTGGCCATGATGATGGTTCCTGAGCCTTGGGGCAACCATGACAGCATGGACGAGGAGAAGAAGGCATTCTATGAATATCACAGCACACTCATGGAGCCGTGGGACGGACCCGCTGCAATGGGCTTCACCGACGGTGTACAGATCGGTGCGATTCTTGACCGAAACGGCCTTCGCCCTTCACGTTATTATGTAACCAAAGACGATCTGATTATTTTGTCCTCGGAAGCCGGAGTGCTTGATATTCCTGCAGAGGATGTACTATACAAAGACCGGTTAAGACCAGGACGCATGCTGCTGGTGGATACGAAGCAGGGCCGGATCATTTCCGACGAAGAGGTCAAAGCCGAGATTGCTTCTGAACAGCCTTACCGCCAGTGGCTGGATGAGCATCTGATTGGCCTTGACGAGCTTCCTGATGCTCCAGAGCTGCCGAATCCGAAGCATGACAATGTGCAGCAGCTGCAGCAGTCCTTCGGATATACCTTTGAAGATCTGCGCAAGGTGCTGGAGCCGATGGCTTCCACCGGTGCCGAAGCTGTAGGCTCGATGGGCTATGATGCCCCATTGGCGGTACTGTCGGACCGTCCGCAGCGTCTCTATAACTATTTTAAACAAATGTTCGCCCAGGTAACCAATCCGCCGATCGATGCGATCCGTGAAGAGCTGGTGACCTCGACAGCGACAACTATCGGACCTGAACGCAACCTGCTTAAGCCGGAACCCGAGAGCTGCCGGCAGATTTCACTGGATTCACCAATCCTGTCCAATGAGGATTTTGCGAAGATCCGCCATGTCCGCCGCGCAGGGTTCAAGTCGATGTCGATTCCGATTCTGTTCCCGGCTGAGCTGGGTGCGGAAGGGCTGCGTATCGCGCTAGAGCGGATGAATGAAGCGGCTGACCGAGTTATGGCCAAAGGCCATAACATTCTGATTCTGTCTGACCGTGGCGTAGACCGTGAGAATGCGGCTATTCCGGCACTGCTTGCCGTTTCCAGCCTGCATCACCATCTGATCCGCTCGGGAACCCGTACCAAGGTCAGCATTTTGCTGGAATCCGGCGAACCGCGTGAAGTGCATCATTATGCGCTGCTGCTCGGCTATGGGGTGAGTGCGGTCAACCCTTACCTCGCTTTCGAGAGTCTGGATGACATGATCGGCCAGGGCCTGCTGCGCGGCATTTCACATGAGAAGGCTGTGAAGAATTATATTAAAGCTGCGACGAAGAGCGTAGTGAAAATATTGTCTAAAATGGGCATCTCGACGATTCAATCCTACCGGGGCGCGCAGATTTTTGAAGCTGTTGGCCTGAATTCGGAATTCGTGGACCGTTACTTCACCTGGACACCTTCCCGTATCGGAGGCATTGGCCTGGAAGAAGTGGCAGCAGAGGCGCTTGTCTCTCATAACCGCGCCTTTACTGACAAGGATGGCAGTGACAAGGTGCTCGATTCCGGCGGTGAATACCAATGGCGCAGTGACGGGGAAGAGCATTTGTTCAATCCGCAGACCATTCATCTTCTCCAGCACTCCGTGCGTAGCGGCGATTACGGGCTGTACAAGAAGTATGCGGCACTTGTGCAAGGAGAGAGCGAGAAGCATCAGACGCTCCGTTCCATGCTGCAGTTCAAGCCTGCGAATTCACCAGTACCACTGGATGAGGTAGAGTCTGCAGAATCCATCATGAAACGCTTCAAGACCGGTGCCATGTCCTTTGGCTCGATCAGCAAGGAAGCACATGAGACACTGGCGATTGCAATGAACCGCATCGGCGGCAAGAGCAATACCGGTGAAGGTGGAGAAGATCCGGCCCGGTTTACTCCGGACAGCAATGGCGATTCCCGCCGCAGTGCGATCAAGCAGGTGGCATCGGGTCGATTCGGGGTTACCTCGAATTACCTGGTCAATGCTGATGAAATTCAGATCAAGATGGCGCAGGGGGCCAAGCCTGGCGAAGGCGGGCAGCTTCCGGGCCGCAAGGTATATCCTTGGGTCGCAGAAGTGCGCGGCTCCACAGCGGGTGTAGGTCTGATCTCACCGCCACCGCATCATGATATTTACTCTATTGAGGATCTGGCAGAATTGATCTACGATCTGAAAAATGCCAATCCCCGTGCCAATATTAACGTGAAGCTCGTGTCTGAAGTCGGTGTGGGAACCATCGCTGCCGGGGTAGCCAAAGGCCGTGCCGATATTATCCTGATCAGCGGCTACGATGGGGGTACCGGCGCATCGCCGATGAACTCCATCCGTCATGCCGGTCTCCCTTGGGAGCTTGGCCTGGCTGAGACCCATCAGACCTTGATGCTGAACAATCTGCGCGACCGTGTTGTACTGGAAACGGACGGCAAAATGCTTAGCGGCCGTGACCTGGCAGTCGCTGTGCTGCTCGGTGCTGAGGAGTACGGATTTGCCACTGCACCGCTTGTAGCTGTAGGCTGTATTATGATGCGGGTATGCCAGATGGATACCTGTCCGGTAGGTGTAGCTACCCAGAATCCGGAGCTGCGTAAGAACTTTACCGGTGATCCGCAGCATGTAGTGAACTTTATGACCTTTGTGGCACAGGATCTGCGTGAGATCATGGCGGAGCTTGGTTTCCGCACCATTCAGGAAATGGTTGGACGCACGGACTGCCTGGATGCCGTCAAAGCTTCGAGTCACTGGAAGAAGAAAGGCGTAGATTTGAGCAGCCTGCTGCACATTCCGGCTATGCCGGAAGGAAGCACTCGCTACCGCAGTCAGACCCAGAACCATGGCTTGGAAGAAACATTGGATGTTTCCAAGCTGCTCGATCTTGCTGCACCGGCACTGGAATCCGGTGCTGTGGTTGAAGCTTCACTTGCGATCACGAACGTCAACCGTGCGGTAGGGACCATCCTGGGCAGTGAACTGACCCGTAAATATGGAGCAGCAGGTCTTCCGGATGATACGATCCGCCTGCATTTCACCGGTTCGGCGGGACAGAGTCTGGGGGCGTTCGTACCGAAGGGAATCACGATCACGGTTGAAGGGGATTCCAATGACTATGTGGGCAAAGGACTTTCCGGCGGCAAGCTGATCATTAAGCCGTCCTCTAAGGCGACCTTCGCCGCCGAAGATAATATCATCATCGGGAATACGGCCCTGTACGGTGCTACCGGCGGTGAAGCTTATATCAGCGGGATTGCCGGCGAACGGTTCGCTGTCCGCAACTCTGGTGCGAATGTCGTTGTGGAAGGCGTGGGCGACCATGGCTGTGAATACATGACCGGCGGCCGTGTGGTTGTGCTTGGTGCAACGGGTCGCAACTTTGCGGCAGGAATGTCGGGCGGTATCGCCTACGTCTATGATCCGGACAATACGTTCGTCAAACGCTGCAACATTGAGATGGTTCTCTTGGAGCGTGTGGAGGAGCCTGAAGAAATTGCTGAACTGCAAGGTCTGATTATCCGCCATACCGAGCTTACAGGCAGTAATGCCGGACAACGCATCCTGGATACATGGGATGAGGCCCTGCCGAAATTTGCCCGTGTCATTCCGAAGGACTATAAACGGATGATGGAGCAGATCCGCAAGGTGGAACAGACCGGTCTGACCGGCGAAGCTGCCCTGATGGCTGCATTTGAAGCGAATATGCGTGAGCTTGCCCGTGTTGGCGGCTAAATGCTAACCACTCTCGAATAAAAGATAAACCAAGGGACAACATCCCCTCCTTAACCGGAGGGAGGTTGTCCCTTTTACTATTGCTGCATTTTTTTCCGCTTTTCAGGAAAAAGGGAAGTTGTGGTAGAATAAAACCCATATAAAATGAATTGTGAAAAAATGAAGGTGAAAGTAACGGAGGGAAGATTGGAACTGGAGGAGTGAATGCGACCGCCTAAAAGCTTTCCAAAGGAAAGCTCGCTACGGAAGCATTATCAGTTCACGGATTTCAACCGCATGCACCTCAATTGGAAACTCAAGCTCATTTTATATACACCGACGAAAGGAAGTGAGACCATGCCGAACACGGCAGAAGTGGTGAAGCCCGTAGCCAGTTTAATGGGTGTAACCAAAAAAATGGGCAACAAGACGCTGGTTAGCGACTTGACGCTCGATATCCCGCCCGGACAAATCTTCGGATTTCTCGGGCCGAATGGTGCCGGTAAAACAACTACCATTCGTATGATGGTCGGACTGATCTCGATCAGCCGCGGAGATATCCTGATTTGCGGCCGCAGCATCAAGGATCATTTTGAAGAAGCGGTTGCGAATATTGGGGCGATCGTGGAGAACCCTGAGATGTACAAGTTCCTCAGCGGATACCAGAATCTGCGCCAATATGCGCGGATGGTGCCAGGTGTGGACAAGAAGCGGATCCAAGAGGTTGTGGAGCTGGTAGGGTTGGGACAGAGGATACACGACAAGGTGAAGACCTATTCACTGGGAATGCGCCAGCGGCTGGGTGTAGCCCAGGCGCTGCTTCACCGTCCCAAGCTGCTGATCCTGGATGAGCCGACGAACGGGCTTGATCCACAGGGAATTCGCGAGCTGCGCGACTATCTGCGCCGATTATGCCAGGAGGAAGGTACAACGGTATTTGTCTCCAGCCATTTGCTGTCTGAGATGGAGCTGATGTGCGATACAGTGGCAATTATCCAGAATGGCAAGCTGATTGATGTGAAACAGCTTAAGGCTGTAGGCACGGAGGTTCTGCCCGTCGGTGAGACGCTGTTTGAGGTTAGTGATCCTGAAGCAGCATTGACCTTGCTGGGGACCGGGGTACTGAAGGATGGTGGAATTGCCGTGGCAGCGGACCGCGAAGCTATCGCTGAATTGAATGCGAAGCTGGTCACAGGCGGGATCAAGGTATACGGCATTAAAGTGCTGGCCCGTTCACTTGAGGATCAATTCCTGGAAATCACCGGAGGTGAAGGCATTGGGTAATTTCGCGGCTCTCATACATAATGAGAACGTTAAAATCTACAGTCGTATACGTACATGGATCATGCTCATTATTTTGGCTGTGATGAGCGCGCTGTTTCCGGCGCTGTTCTACTTTACCAGCAGCGATACCTCCACGACAGAGCTGTGGAACAGCTTTCAAATGACTGTGAGTATCGCTTTTTTCCTCAATACGATTTTTACAGTTGTGATCGCCTCCGACTCCGTTGCGGGCGAATTTTCCTGGGGGACCATTAAGCTGCTGCTGATCCGCCCATGGAGCCGATCCAAAATACTGCTCTCCAAGTACATCTCCCTAATCCTGTTCAGCTTGCTGAGCACGGGTGTACTGATCGTATTTGGATATGTGTCTGCGCTTATCTTCTCCTCTTCCTCCGGGCTTGGAGGAGCCTCTATGTCGGCATGGAGTCCAGCAGAATATACATTCCTAGGCATTCTGTGCAGCTATGCTGAGCTATTCCTGACCGCTGCTCTGGCTTTTATGGTGTCCAGTGTCTTCCGTGCAAGCGGACTGGCGATCGGGTTATCGCTGTTCATTATGTTTGCCAAGGATATTTTTGTGGCCATCTTTAGCCCTGAGCGTTATGAGTGGGCTAAATATCTGATCTTCACCCATATGGATCTGCATGGTTATCTGTTATCAGATAAAGGCCCGGGTGGAGTCACGTTGGGGTTTGCCATCGCGGTACTAGCCGTCTATTATCTTCTATTCATGCTGGTGTCCTGGATTGTGTTCCGTAAAAGAGATGTTGCTGCATAAATCGGGCTGCTGCACCAGCCCGATTCAAGGTTGTTCTGTACAATAAGAATTAATATTTCATAGGGACGGCTAAGCCGTTTCTGCTTGTTTGGAGCCGCGTTTGCCGGCTTTGTCCGTATGACCGTTTTTCTGAAGTCCGCCCGCTTTTTCTGTGGCGGGCTCTTCGGCCATGGTAACGGAGCCATTCAGCAAGCTGCCCTCCATGATGCTTAAGGTGCCAGCCAGAATATTCCCATGCAGCTGTCCGGTACCCGTCATCATTAGCCTCTGATCGGCAACCACATCGCCGTAAACCTTGCCCGCAATGATGATGTCCTGTGCTTTGATGGTGGAACGGACGGTTCCCTGTTCACCGACGGTGACAGTGCCCCGGCAGTGGATTTCTCCGCTGAAGTTGCCCTCAATCCGTAAATTAGTGTCGCAAGTGACTTTGCCCTCCAGCGTACCCCCGTGCCCGATCAGCGAGTCGGTGGATTTCACCGGCGTGTGCTGTTTGTTTTTATTCCACATGCGTTCATCCTCCTGAGTGTTTATTTAGGATTACTCCACTGAATAACGTCGTACTTCACTTTCTTCCTGCTTAAGGCTGTACATAACCCAAAGGATTGACCGGTTTGTTTTGTTTGACCACCTGGAAATGAAGATGGGGTCCCGTGCTGCGTCCGGTATTGCCTAGCAAGCCGATCTTCTGGCCTTTGCTTACCCTGGTGCCCGGGGAGACCAGCATTCCATTCAAATGCATGTACCAGGACTCCAGCCCATTGTCATGTTTGATAATAATATATTTGCCTCGTGCGCCCATTTGCTCGGCGGTGGTGACCACGCCATCCATGGCAGCATATACGGGATCGCCGATACTGCCTGCTATATCGATGCCGGAATGATAGGCTGAAGTCCCGTTGAAAGGGTCGGAACGGTAACCGAAGCTGGAAGTAATGACCTTGGACTGCGTAGGCCAGATGACGGCAGGTGCCAGCCTGGATTTTTCAGCAATAGCCTTTTTGGCCTGGAGAGTAGCTTTAGCGGTATTTGCCTTTTGGGCTTCTGTAATCGTCACAGGGATCCTGCTCATCATTTCATCCAGCATGCTGCGGATTTCCTCATAGTCATCCTTCGTTTCCCGCACCAGCTTCAGGGGATCGTTCGCGTAGACAGCGATATATTCCCCGCCCACCTGTGGCGTGAATGTGCCGTCCGGCGATGCGGCAGCAGCTGATACAGCGGTAAAAGAAGCCCCGCCAGAATAATGCGTTTCTGCCGGAGGAGATAATTCTGTACCCGCTGCAGGTGCAGAGGGATCTACAGTACTGGATGTTTTGGCGGAGGAGGATTCCCCCTTGCCGCTGGCAGCCGGACTGCTTCCCTTGTCAATCAGAGACTGCAGCTGCTGCTCCAGCTCGCTTACGCTTTTCAGTTTGTCTTTGATACTGTCTGCTTCCTCCGATAGTTCAGTAACCTGACTGCGAAGCTGCAGCAAGGCCTGATCTTTATCGGCAACCTTCATTTCCATACGAAGATTGGTCAGGGACAGTGCCGCGGCTTCTGCTTCCAGCTCGGAAATGGAGCGGGAGGCATGAAAATGCATGGAAGTGACCAGACTGGACAGAGAAAGGGCGGCAGCGGCCGGCAGCGCAAGAGCGAGTGGCTTGGATAGCTGAAGCTGCCTTACCGGACGTCCGGCTTCACGGACAACAAGCAGCGTGATCCGGTTATGATCGGGCTGATTCTTCATAGCTTCTCCTTTCCTGCGGCTCGTGCAGCCGCCTTGTATTCACTGAAGTCCTAATTTCTAAGGGCTCATCCGAATCGTCCTACTACTCTATGTATTCCATGTCCGTGGGGAACATGACAACGGTTTGCTGGAACAAAGAGGGAGAATGAAGGTAACAGAAGGTACAAAATTGCCGGGTGCCAGCGACAGCTGGAATGAGAATGGACTCACTATAAAACATTCAAGAGGGTGACAGATTGGTAATATTGGCGTTTATTCTATGTCTTTTTATTCTACAGATTGCTGTAATCCTGCTGCTCGAATTCCGCCGCCCGCAAAGAGCGTTGGCCTGGTTGCTCGTTACCTTCTGCTGCCCGCCGCTCGGGCTGTTGTTCTATTATTTTTTCGGCCGGGATTATTGGCAGAATCGCAAGCTCGAGAAGAGGTGTATTTCGTTATTTCGGGAGATCCGTGCTCATGTGTCCGGTATAGTCAAGCTTGTGAAACATGCGGAAGAGAGTGGGAATCCGCATTTCTCAGACTATAAAGGACTGTTGTTCCTGCTCTCCCGGCTGTCAGAGATTCCGGTCACCGGCCGGAACAAGTGCCAAGTACTGGCTGACGGACAGGAAGCTTATGACTCTATGCTTGAAGCTATGGAAGCAGCGCGGGAGCATATCCATATGGAATTCTATATTTTTCGTGATGATGAGACCGGGAAGCAGTTTCAGGAGGTCATGATCCGTAAAGCGCGCCAGGGGGTGAGGGTCCGCCTGCTTTGTGATGGACTCGGCAGCCATAAGCTAGGCCGCGACTTCATTGGAAGGCTGAGAAATGCCGGAGTGGAGGTTCATTTCTTCCTGCCGCCATTAAACTCCCTGCTGGAGCGCAGGTTCAATTTCCGGAATCACCGGAAAATCGTTGTTGTCGATGGGCGTGTGGGGTTCACCGGTGGCATGAACGTAGGGGATGATTATCTGGGGAGAAATCCCAAGCTGGGATATTGGCGGGACACCCATCTTCGTCTGGAAGGGGATGCGGTCTACAGCCTGCAGTATGTTTTCCTGAAAGATTGGAGGCTGGCAGCAGGTGAGGGAGTGAGCCATCCCCGCTTTTTCCCGGCGCATGATTGTGCGGAAGAAAAGGCCGTTCTCGTTGTCGCCAGTGGACCGGACGGGGCGCTGGATACCTCACAGGAGATGTATTTCGCGTCAATTACAGCGGCGAAAGAGCGGATATGGATTACCTCACCTTATTTTATTCCCGATCCTACGATCTGCCGGGCGCTCAAGAGTGCGGTGCTTGCTGGAGTGGATGTGCGGATCATCATTCCGGACAAACCGGACAACAGGCTGGTGTACAATGCGTCTCTCTCCTACCTGGAAAACCTGCAGGATGCCGGAGTGAAATTCTACCGGTATCAGAAAGGGTTCATGCATGCCAAAATTATGATTATCGATGATATCCTGGGGACGGTGGGGAGTGCCAATCTGGATATGCGGAGCTTTTACTCCAACTTTGAGCTGACAGCCGTCATGCTTAGTCCGGAGGTGATTACGCTGCTTGCTGCTGGTTTTGAACAGGATCTGGAGCATAGTGAATTTATTGAGCCGGCAATCTTTCGGAGAAGAGGAGGAATTGTCAAATGCATAGAAAACCTTTGTCAGCTGTTATCACCGCTTTTATGACAGTTTAAGCGATAGAAACTTGAGTTTTCGAAGGTTCTAACATTTTCTATGCCATAAAGGACCCTCTTTTATGATATAATGAAGGTATAAGAAGTAACTATACTTTTAACAGGGGGAGTTCTATGACTGTAAGCCAGCAATTATTCACGAATGGGGAACAGAAGAAACCTCAGAAATCAGAAGCCTTTAAGAGGGCCAAATTGGTTCAAAGGATCGTAATGATCGTGCTTGGATCAGCGATGATGTCTGTGGCATTGGAGATTTTCCTTGTTCCCAATCAATTGATTGACGGCGGAATTACCGGTATTTCCATTATGATATCCCATATTTTCCATATCCCGCTGGGGATTATATTAACTCTGCTTAACCTGCCGTTCCTTGTAATCGGCTATAAGCAAATCGGTAAAACCTTTGCCTTATCCACTCTGTTTGCTGTAGTTCTGATGTCCATTGGCACTCAACTGCTGCATCCTGTAGCCCCGCTAACGGGTGAACCGCTGCTTGCCGCAGTGTTTGGAGGCGTTATTCTGGGTGTAGGTGTTGGCCTGGTGGTACGGTATGGAGGATCGCTGGATGGAACAGAAATCATCGCTATTCTGGTCTCGAAGAAGCTTCCATTCTCCGTAGGTGAAGTAGTCATGTTCTTCAACCTGTTTATTCTATCCGGTGCAGGCTTTGTGTTTGGCTGGAACAATGCGATGTTCTCTTTAATCGCTTACTACATTGCTTTTAAGGTGATTGATGTTACGCTTGAGGGTTTGGATCAATCGAAATCGGTATGGATCATCAGCGATAAATTCCGTGATATCGGAGAAGCGCTGACCGAGCGACTCGGACGTGGTGTTACTTATCTGGAAGGGGAAGGCGGCTTCTCCGGAGATAACAAGAAAGTGATTTTTGTAGTGATTACCCGCTTGGAAGAAGCGAAACTTAAAGCTATTGTTGAAGATTGGGATACCGAAGCTTTTGTCGCGATTGGCAATATCCATGATGTTAAGGGCGGCCGCTTTAAGAAAAAATCAATCCATTAGCTTTGCCCGTAATTAACGGGAGCGCTAACCGAAGGAAGGTATATTTACGAACGACAGAGTAATCAATTCGGCGTCTGTATCAAGTATCGCCGCATTCTCATATAGAATACCTTCCGTCCGTAAGATGGACGTCTGATAAGCCCGCAGCCTGAAAAGGCATTTGCGGGCTTATTGCTTTTTGGAGAGGAGAAACTATGGGAGCTTGGAAATAAGAGCCTCCACCGGCTGTGCAGGCACTTTGGCGATCAGATCACCCATGCGGCTGAGGCGCTCCTCGATGTTCTGCAGGTGGAAATCAGCAGGCGAGACATTCCGCCGAACCTCTTCCCACAGAAGAGGAGTAGATACGGTAGCCAGCGGGCGGGCTCGTGGCGTATAAGGTGCAGCAAGCGTTTTGCCGCCATAATGTTGAAGGTAATCAAAATAAATTTTGTCCCCCCGATGCTTCTTCAGCCGCTCCAGGGTGAACAGGTCGGGACGTTTCTCTGTCACGTACCGACCGACAAAGTGGCCGATCCGGCGAAGGCCGTCAAAAGTGACTCCGGGGCGGATAGGTACAATAATCTGCACGCCTGTTGCACCGGAGGTCTTCGGGACGGAGGCAATGCCCAGAGATTGGAGCACCTCGCCTACGACTGCAGTCGCTTCCATAATCCGTGGTTCGACTTCAAGCGACGGGTCAAGGTCAATCATCCATTCGCAGGGCAGCTCACTTCCCGCGTAATGAAGCGAAGGATGAAACTCCAGGGCGGCCATATTGCCCAGCCAGAGCAGCTCCGGCAGCCCTTGAAGAAGGATATAAGTGATGTTGTCATGTGTTGCTGTACGGACAAAGTCGGGCAGGGGCTCAGGTGCATTCTTCTGATAAAAGGACATGCCTGGCACGCCGTGCGGATAGCGGATCACCGTTAGGAGACGGTCCCGGCAGTATTGCAGCAGATAAGGGGAAAGGGCGGCCAGTTTTTCCAGGTAAATTCGCTTGGTAATGCCGCGTTCCGGCCACAACAGCTTATCCGGGTTCGTTATGGTGATTTCTTGTCCTCCGATGGTAATGGAACCCCGGATAGTCTTGGGCATCCGGCATCCTCCTTTGGAAATATGAAATATCTTGCATTGTCATCCTTTCTGCTCCAACCGGCAGGACAGCGGGGGAAGGTCCAATTGGGCTTGGATGACAGGTTGACGCAGGGTTCCCGAGTGGTTCCACTCCAGGAAATGCAGTTTGAAGACCAGCTGGGGCTGAATCCAGACGGCTCCCTTACTCCGCTGCGGGACAGTGGTGAAGGGCATGTCTGAAGTTCGAAGCTTCTCAACCTGTGCAGTTAAGCTGCGCCAATCCTGTACGGTCATCCGGCCTGCTCCGGCATGCCCGATATAATGCAGCTTGTCTTCGCTGTCATAAAGGCCAAAGAGCAGAGCATTCACAAGTCCATCCCTATACGTAACACCGCCAACTACGGCGGTTACGTCGGAGATGATCTTACGCTTTTGCCATCGACCGTCTTTTCCGCCCGGTGCATAGGTGCTGTTAATGTCCTTGCACACAATCCCTTCCAGGCTTCCGTTCTGTGCAGCAGCTAAAAGCTCAGACGGGCGGGTATAGCTGGGCACGTTCTGCACATGGGGATGGGGAAGCAGGATGTGGCCTAAGGTCTGCTGCCGGCTCGACAGCGGCTGGTCCAGAAGCCATAAGCCATCATAGTACAAAATATCAAATATCATATAGAGCACGGGCACCTGCGGGCGGACAGCCTTGATGGCTGCGGCATTCTTCAGGCTGTCCCGGCGCATGACCTCATGAAAGGACGGTTTGCCGCCGCTGAGCGCGATGACTTCACCGTCCAGTATCACCGATTCAGCCCTGCAGTAAGCTCTGGGGTCGGCGATTTCAGGGTACTGCAGGGTACGGCGGTTGCCACGCCGGTTAATCAGTTCAGCGGCTTTCCCATCGTAATAGGAGAGCATACGCACACCATCCCACTTAATCTGCGCAATCCACTGATCACCCTCCGGCAGTTGTGATGCCAGTATAGGTTCGAAAGGAACTACCGGCTGCAGCTTCATGGGTTAAGCACCGGTTTCTTTGCTCTTGGCTGTGCGCCGTTTGGGTTTGGGCGGCGCTATGACCGGGATCGGACCGGTGGCCTCATTCACGACCGCAGTACCGGCTGGGACTTTGGATGATTTGGCAGTGGGTGTTTTTTTCCTGCCGGCTGCGCCAGTTTGCGGATTCGTCTTGGCGGCAGCGGGCGATGGTCCCGGATCTGTCGGAATATGCTGTACCGCCTCGATACTGGCCTGAAGTGCAGCCATCAGATCGATGACATTGCTCTCCTGGCGGGCCGGAGCAATATGGAATTCCTCGCCGGCAATCTTATGGGTAATCAGGTCAAGCATCCGCTGGCGGTAGTCATCCGTGTATTTGCCCGGCTCAAACGGGGTGGACAGCTGAGAAATCAGCAGCTTGGCCATATCCAGCTCCTTATCACTTACGATACCGGGCTCCGGCAGTCCTGGAACCTGAGATACCGGCCGAACCTCATCGGGATAATATATAGTTTCGATTGCCAGGCAATCAGCCAGCACGCGGATGGCGGCGAGGCTGCTTTTGGACCGGATGGAAATTTTGGCGATTCCGATCTTGCCGGTCTGGCGCATGGCTTCCATCAATAGGCGATACGCGTTAGCTCCCGCCTGGTCTGGAGAGAGGTAATATGTTTTTTGAAAATAGATCGGGTCGATCTCCGTTAAGTCCACAAAATCCAAAATGGTAATGTTTTTGCTGCTCTCCTCTGTCAGCTGATCCAGCTCTTCTTTGTCAAACAGGACAAATTTCCCCTTCTCATACTCGTAGCCCTTGCCGATTTCCTCCCAAGCCACTTCCTTGTCGCAGACAGGGCATTTGCGCACATAGGACAGCGGACTGCCGCATTCCTTATGGATGTAGCGTAGTGATATGTCTTTGTCCTCGGTAGCGGAGAACATTTTGACCGGAACATGGACAAGCCCGAAGCTGATGGCCCCTTTCCAAACAGTATGCATGATGATCCCTCCTGATCCAAAGTGCTTTGGCTTAGTATGCGGCAGCAGGTCTTTTTCTAGCCTGATGCATTTTTTGCGCCGGTTGGGAAAAAATAAGCTCAGGCATGAAGGATATACCCTGCGTTCAATTGGAGGTAGCAGAAATGGATCAGGAACGAAACGGATGGATCGATGCTTTGTCAGAGCAGGATATCCCGGCTGAAGCCGTGGATTGGGAGAGTATCGTAGAGACTGGGGAAGACGAAGAGCTGCGCGAAAATTTCGACCGGCTGGATGCGGAAGCGACAATCGGCGAACTGCCGGCGGTGGATGATAACCTATTTAAGGAGACCCAAAAATGAACATACAGCGGGCAAAGGAAATTTACGCTTCCGAGGATATGATCTCTGTACATCTGGACGGAGAGCCGGTCTGGATCGAACATGTGGATTCGGATAATGGGATGGCTACAGTGCAGGTGGGCTCACGTCCGACAAATACGCATACAGTAGGCGTGGAGCGTTTGGAAGAGCAGGGCAGCTAGGCCCAGAGATATTGTAAATATGAACCGATTGAGGGGGGCAGTACCCGTTCAATCGGTTTTTTATTATTGACGGAGGCTGAACCAAACCCCTATATTGAACTTGTGAAAATGATGAAAAGAGTTAATCTAGGGTGCGTCCCATATTGCTCGGTGTTTGTTCGGCGTTGTTTTTTGCCGTAACGTGTGTACTTAACCGGAGGATGGAGCTGGCAGGCGGGAACTGGGGCAAAGAGTGAAGGACGGCTGTTGCGGTGGCAGTATCATACCGATATAATTGAAAGTATTGCTACTTGGAAAGCTGGAGTATTTTAATATGTAGAGGTGGTAGTTGCAGCTTGAACAACAATGCTGAAACGGTGTTCACTTACCGTTCATATAGCCTGGCGGACACAGATTTGCTGGCAGCTGACCTGGCCGCCTTGGTGACTGCCGGCACGGTAATCGGGCTGGACGGCGATTTGGGTGCAGGGAAGACGGCGTTCTCGCAGAGCTTTGCACGTCATTTGGGCGTGGAAGGGATCGTCAGCAGCCCCACTTTTACGATCATCAAGGAGTATCAGGGACGCCTTCCGCTGTATCATATGGATGTATACCGCATTTCGCTTCAGGAAGCGGATGAACTGGGACTGGATGAGTATTTTTATGGGCAGGGTGTGAGCCTGGTCGAATGGAGCAGTATAATTTCGGATTTGATGCCACCGCAGCATCTCCATATAGCGATGGAAACTTACGGGCCGGAGGAACGGCTGATTACGGTGACCGGAAGCGGGGAGCCTTACGGTGAATTATGCCGGGCTATGATCCAGAAGTGGGGTAATGAAAGATGAAGAATCAAATGGAAGAGCCGCGCAAGCGGTTTTTGGCGCTGGATACATCCACGGCTGTACTCGGAGTAGCAATAACAGAAAACGGCAAGCTGCTGCACGAGACGAATGCTTCCGGGGAACGGAACCATTCCGTGCACCTGCTGCCTATCATTGAGCAGGCACTGCAGGCCACCGGTACGACTTCCGCCATGATTGGCGGAGTCTCTGTGGGCCTGGGTCCCGGCTCTTATACCGGAACACGCATCGCTGTTACAGCTGCCAAGACACTGGCCTGGGCCTGGAAGGTGCCAGTAGCCGGTATTTCCAGCCTGCAGGCGTTGGCTTGGGGCGGTTTGGCGGCAGCTTTGGGGCAGCCGGAGGGGGCAGAAGGGAATCCAATGTCCGGGACAGGCCCGGACTGGATCATTCCTCTCTTGGATGCGCGCCGAGGGCAAGCCTACACTGCACTGTTCGTTGCGGACGGTGATCGGGCGCCCCGCAGGCTTGAACCGGATGCTATCCGGCTTATGGCAGACTGGGTGCAGCACCTGGCCGACAGACTGAAGGCGGCGGCAGAAGGCATGAAGCCGCGCGTGATTTGGTTTGTCGGAGAGACGCAGCTGCACGGCAGCGAAGAAACGACCTTTTTGCTGCGCGAGCTGGGACGGGTACAGGCTGTGCCCTATGAGCTGGAAGGCCGCTGGGCAGGTTATTTAGGGGAAGAACGCCTGCAAGCCGGAAGCGATGATCTGCACAGTCTAATCCCGAATTATACTCAGCTTTCGGAAGCGGAAGCCAATCTGCGCCGGAGCAGTGAAGGGAGCCTGAATCAATAATGATGGAGTCGGAGCCGGTAAAAGATCAGGGAACGGAGCTTGTGTTCCGCCTGATGAAGCTTGAGGATATTCCCGAAGTTCTGATTATTGAACGGGAAGCCTTCACGATGCCGTGGACGGAGGAAGCCTTCCGCAATGAGCTGTCCCATAATCATTTTGCTAAATATATGGTCATGGAGCTGAACGGGCATATTCTTGGTTATGCGGGAATGTGGGCTATTGTCGACGAAGCGCATGTCACCAATATTGCCTTACTTGAGGCGTACCGGGGACGTAAATGGGGGGAAAGACTGCTGGACGAGCTGATGAAGACGGCTGCTTTTTTGGGCATGAAGTCCATCACACTGGAGGTCCGGGTCTCGAATGAGGTTGCCCAGAATTTGTACCGCAAAATGGGCTTCCGCCCTGCAGGTACCCGCAAAGGTTATTATTCGGATAATCGCGAGGATGCACTGATCATGTGGGCGGATCTGCCGGAGTATGGGGAGCAAGGCATGACGGAAGGAAGCGTGGACCTGAAATGAAGATACAAACGGGTGAAGTCCAGCCTGTGCTAATACTGGCTATTGAGACCAGCTGCGATGAGACTTCCGTTGCGGTGGTAAAAGACGGCAGCGAGGTGCTCTCGAACATCATCTCAAGCCAGATCGAAACGCACCGCGCGTTCGGCGGCGTCGTTCCCGAAGTGGCATCCCGCAAGCACGTGGAAGTTATTACACTGGTGATAGAGGAAGCGCTGGCGGTGGCTGGCGTACAACCGGAGCAGCTGACGGCTGTTGCGGTTACTCAGGGACCGGGTTTGGTAGGGGCGTTGCTGGTCGGTGTTGTAGCTGCCAAAAGCCTCGCGCTTGCCTGGGGCAAGCCGCTGATCGGCACGCATCATATTGCCGGGCATATCTATGCCAACCGGCTGGTAAAAGAGCTGCGATATCCGAACATGACGCTTGTCGTATCCGGCGGACATACGGAACTGGTCAGCATGCAGCGGGAAGGTGAGTTCCGGATTATCGGCCGTACCCGCGACGATGCCGTGGGCGAAGCCTATGACAAAGTTGCACGGGCACTCGGGTTTCCTTATCCCGGGGGTCCCCATGTGGACCGTTTGGCCCGCGAGGCAACCGAAGCTGTGCCGCTTCCGCGTGTCTGGCTGGAGCCGGGCTCCTATGATTTCAGCTTCAGCGGCCTGAAGTCGGCGGTGCTGAATGTGGTCAATCAGAGCAAGATGAAGGGGCTTACGCCGGATGTGGCCGGTATTGCCCGAGGCTTCCAGGAGTCAGTGGTCGAGGTACTTGTGGAGAAGGCGGTTCGTGCTGTAAAAGCAAACCAAGCCCAGCAGCTCCTGCTAAGCGGAGGCGTAGCGGCCAACAAGGGCCTGCGCGAAGCGCTTACGGCTCGCTGCGGAGCTGAGGGCATCGAGCTGATCATTCCGCCTCCGGTGTACTGCACCGATAATGCAGCTATGATCGGTGCCGCGGCTTATGTGAAATGGCAGCATGACGGCAGTACGCCGCTGGACATGGTTGCCGATCCGGGGTTCTCGCTGGAAAAATGGTCGGTAAGAGCCTATTGACATCTTTTGGAGCTGGCGGGTATAATCAGTTCAATCATTATTCATAATTTGAACAAACGCGATGAATGGAAGCAGTAAGGAGCCTCCGGGATTAGAGAGCTGCGGGTAGGTGCAACGCAGTCGAAGGAGACCTGAACTCGTCCGGGAGCGGAACGGTGGAAGCAGGAGGTTCCTTGTATAGGGACATCAACCGGTGCGTAAGTTTGCCGGACCTTTCGTACACCGTTACGGTTTGCCTCCGTAAGAGGGTCGCCCTGCACAGCAAGGATGGAACAAGTGATTGCTCCTGGTGTGCTTGCAAAGGCGTAGAGTGGATATCGTGAGGAACAGCTAAAGCGCTGGCTGAACCGGGATATCAACAAGAGTGGTACCGCGAAGGTGAACAGCCTGTCGTCTCTTGAATGAGACGGCAGGTTTTTTTGCGTGGGTTGGCACGGAACGTATATAGAGTACATGCGATGAACGGGAGTAGTAGATGATGACGGTGAACAGAGAGCTGCGGGTTGGTGCGACGCAGTCACCGGAGGCATTGAACCTCGCCCGGGAGCAGAGCGGCGGAACAGCAGATGATATGCCGCTACGGATGTCCCCGTTACAGGACCTTCATGGAGTGCTGAGAGCCACTATGGCTTGGCAGGCATCCTGTGGGGAAGAGCTGGACGCAGCTTGAAGCTTTGCTAACATAAGAAAGCTGTGCGTCAAAAAGAGTGGTACCGCGGAGGGGTGACCCGCCGTCTCTTTAATAGAGATGGCGGGTTTTTTGTGTTATTCAGGTGGTTGCTGGCTAAAGCACCATTCTGGAAAAGCAATTGAGAGTGAAGGCTGTCGCATAAATATGCAGTCAGCTACTCTATACTTGCTGCCGGCAGCAGTGGGCGGGATATCAGGAGAGCCGCAAGTCGACGTGGGGCTCTTGCAAGAAACTTTAGGTGAGGACACAAAACTTTCAGGAGGTTTTCCATGATTATTCCGGTAAAGAAACGAATTCAGATTTTTGACACGACGCTGCGTGACGGTGAGCAGGCTCCCGGTGCAAGCCTCACTCCGGAACAAAAGATTATTCTGGCCTATAAACTGGCTGAGCTGGGCGTGGACGTGCTGGAGCCGGGGTTTCCGGTATCCAGCCCGGGGGATTTTGCCGCCGTGGAGACGATCTCCCGGAAGGTGCAAGGGGTGGAAATCTGCGGCTTCGCCCGTGCGGTCAAAGGAGACATTGATGCAGCGGTCCGGGCGACAAGGGATGCTGAGCGGCGGCGGATTCATTTGTTCATCTCCTCCTCCGATATTCATCTTCGCCATCAGCTGCGCAAGAACCGGGCTGAAGTGGTGGCCGCCGCCCGGGAGATGACAGCTTATGCAAGGCAACTTTGCGACGTGGTGGAATTCACTGCTATGGATGCCGCGCGGACGGGCATCGATGATTTGATCGAAATGGTGGAGGCTGTTATTGAGGAAGGCGCAACGATTATCAATCTCCCCGATACGGTAGGCTACGCGCTCCCGCAGGAATACGGCGAGATGTTCCGCCGGGTCCGGCTTGGAGCCAGGGGCGGAGATACCGTGAGCTACAGCGCTCACTGCCACAATGATTTGGGGCTTGCTGTAGCCAATAGTCTGGCCGCTATCGCCGGCGGGGCCACGCAGATTGAGGTAACGGTCAACGGTGTGGGCGAGCGCACCGGAAACTGTGCGCTGGAAGAGCTGGTGATGGCGCTGGAGACCCGGGGAGATGTGCTGGGTGCGGAAACTGGAATTGTGCTGGAAAAGCTCTATGACACCTCACGTATCATCAGCGGGGCGATGCATTTTCCGATTGCTTACAACAAACCGGTTGTCGGCAGAAATGCCTTCCAGCATGAATCAGGGATTCACCAGGATGGGCTGCTGAAGGACCGGAGCACCTATGAAATTATGGACCCGGAGCGGCTGGGCATTCCGCGAAGCATGATCATTCTGGGTAAGCACTCCGGCAGGCATGCGCTCAAGGACCGTGCGGCAAAATATGGCATTGCCCTGAGTCCCGGGGAGCTGGACGCCCTGTATGAATCCTTCAAGGAGACGGCTGACCGCCAAAAGGCTGTCAGCGATGATGAACTGCTGCGGATGGTCAGCAGCACAACCGGACAGCAGGCACAGGTCTATGAGCTGGGCGAGGTCCAGGTGCTGGCCGGCAGCGCGACGCGACGCGTAGCCGCTGTTACGGTGCGGCATTTGAGAAGCGGTGAGGAGACGTCGCATACCAGCACCGGCGACGGGCCGCTGGAAGCCATCATTGCTGCGATTGGGCAGGGGATTGCCGAAGAGATTAACTTTACCGGACTTGAGCTGCATTCCCTCGGCAGCGGGGAGAACGCACAAGCCGAGGCGGCGGTCCTTGTGGAATGGGATGGCAATACATTTAGGGGAACGGCTATTCATCAGGACATTGTAATGGCGGCGGGGATAGCTTATATCGCGGCTTGTAATTCGGCACTGCTCTCTTCTGAGGAGCAGGTGGAGCTGGTTCCGGAAGAAGCGGTACAGATTCCGGAGTAGCTTGCCTGACGCATGTGATCTCCAAGCAGGCGGCAGCGGCCTTTAATACCCATACACAATCTACGAGTCATCTTCCCGGGCGTAGTCCCGGGAGGAGGCTCATTTTTTTATGTAGTTGCTGAATTTCAAGCATTTTTGACGAAAAAATCAGAAATAGATAACAGCAGAATCATTTGTCAAGCTGTGGACAACGTTATCCACATATTCTGTCTGAATTGTGTAAAAACCGTGTAAAATCAGCAATAACAGCATTTTTTATTGCCCGGAAAATACAGATTTACTAAGAGGCGATTTCTTGTGGTAATTGTGGATAATGTGGATAGTTCGGTGGATAAAAAGTCCTTGACAAGGAAAAACGCGATTTTACGCATAAAAAAAGGCCACACGGGCCTTTTTGTGCTATGAGTTATACACGAAAACTGTGGATAGTCTTGTGGATAACTATTTATGAACAAATCGGGAACGGTTAAAAAATATTTATTTAACGTATTTACATTATTCGTCAGCAAGGTTTTCCCATTCGCTAAATAAATTTCCAAGCTGTTCTTTTTTGAGCTTCAAATCACCTTCATGCTCTTGAAGTGCCATATAATCCTGAAAAACCTCGGGTTTGGTCATTTCATTCTCAATCCTGGCGATGGTCTCCTCAAGCTCAGCAATGTTCTCTTCGAGTTCCGAAATCCGCCGCTGGCGGTTCCGTTCCTCCCGTTTTGCCTGCTTTTCCGCTTCATAGGAAAGGGCAGTGCCTTTTTCTGCTGCCTGAGTCTCCGTGTTGGCGTTTTTGGAGGTCTTGGCAGAGGCCAGCTCCGCTTCTTCCAGGGCAATAGCTTCGAGCTCTTTCTTTTTCTCGATATAATCGTCATAATTGCCCAAATATTGATCAATCCCGCCCGGATGAAGCTCCAGTACGCGTTCGGCCATTTTGTTCAGGAAATAACGGTCATGAGAGATGAAGAGCAGGGTACCTTCAAAATCAATCAGCGCTGACTCCAGCACCTCGCGGCTCACCAGATCCAGATGGTTGGTAGGCTCATCGAGAATGAGCATATTGGCACCGCGCAGCATGAGCTTGGACAGCGCCACACGCGCTTTTTCACCGCCGCTCAGTGCGGCAACCTTCTTCAGGACATCTTCGCCGCTGAAGAGGAAATTACCAAGAATGGTGCGGATCCGTGCCTCCTCCAGCATCGGGTATTCGCTCCACAGCTCTTCCAGCACAGTATTGCGCGGATTAAGCCGTGTCTGTTCCTGATCATAGTAAGCTATTTTTACTTTGGTTCCCCAATTGACGGTGCCTGCAGAGGGCTCACGCGTACCGGTCATACACTGCAGCAATGTGGACTTGCCTATACCGTTCGGTCCAATCAAGGCTGCCGTTTCACCCCGGCGCAGCTCAAAAGAGGCGTTCCGGAACAGCGGTGCTGCATCTTTATTAAAAGCTACTGCGACATCCCGCACTTGAAGCACCTCTTTGCCGGACATGAAGTCTGGTTCGAAGGAGAAACTGGCTTTTTTCAAATCACCAAGCGGCTTATCGATACGGTCCATCTTGTCGAGTGCTTTGCGCCGGCTCTGCGCCCGTTTGGTTGTGGAGGCGCGTACGATATTGCGCTGCACGAATTCCTCCATCCGCGAAATCTCGTCCTGCTGCTTCTCGTACTGCTTCAGCCGGATCTCATATTCTGCAGCTTTCAGATCCATATAGCGGCTATAGTTGCCTGTATATCTCCGGGACTGGTGTCGTTCGATCTCGACGATTGTAGTCACCAGGCGGTCAAGAAAATAACGGTCATGGGAGACGACCAGAATGCCTCCGGCATAGCTGCGCAGATAATCCTCCAGCCAGGTGAGTGTTTCGATGTCGAGATGGTTGGTCGGTTCATCCAGCATCAGCAGATCCGGAGCCTGAAGCAGAATGCGGGCCAGCGCCAGCCGGGTTTTCTGACCGCCGCTTAGCGTGGCAATCGGCGTATCAGGCGAGAACTCCCCGAAGCCCATCCCATGCAGCACACTGCGGATGCGCGTGTTCATCTCATAGCCGCCATGATCCTTGAACCAATCCGAGCGTCTGGCGTAACGTTCCAGCAGATCCTCATAACGCTTTGGATCATCTGCCAGCTTCGGATCGGCAATATCTGCCTCCAACTGCCGCAGTTCCGCTTCCGCTTCGATCAGCGGGGCGAATACGGCCAGCATCTCTTCTTGAATAGTCTTGTCGGACTGCAGCCCGCTATTCTGGGCCAGGTAACCGATAGTGGTTTCCTTGGATTTATGAATCTGCCCGCTGTCAAAGGACATTTCACCTGCGAGAATCTGTAGGAAAGTGGACTTGCCGGCCCCGTTCACACCGACCAAGCCTACCCGTTCCTTCTCGTTCACCTGCAGGCTGATGCCGTCCAGCACGCTCTGTACTCCGTATGATTTTGTAATTCCTGTCGCTTGAAGAAGCATACCGATGAAACCTCCACCCTTGCATATTTCACCACGGCGTCTAAGCCGGGGCTGTATAAAAACCTTATTCTATAGTTTACATGAAAAGCGATTGCTGCGCGAGGGGAGGTGCGGTTTGGCATAGCTGTATTCTCCCGGGCAAGTGATCTCTCCCCCGGCAATGGCTACATCACAGGATAGGGAATTCAGACCTCTGACGGTTCCTATAACAGTGTAATAAGTGCAACCTTGGCGAACCGGGGGGAAGAGTGGTAAACTGAGTTTACAAACTATGATAAGCTAGGATATAACCAAAGGGAGGCGGCTGCCTATGACAGGCAACGGTGCGCTGCTTGCCGGACTCAAACGGAATCTTCGTGCAGAGCGAGCTGCAGTCCGTGATGGGATTGCTTCAGACGTACGGGACTTTAAGTCCGCTCAGGTCTGCAGATATGCACACGAGTGGCTGCAAAAGGAAAAGGCCGCTTCACTGCTCGCCTATGTTCCATTCCGTTCGGAGCTGGACTGCCGTGCGCTAATTGCGGAGGCTTGGGCACATGGCCGGGAGGTGCTGTTGCCCCGTGTCTTGTCTGAAGCCGAAACGATAAGCTTTCATCCGGTAAGCTCCTGGGAAGAGCTTGCACCGGGAGCTTACGGTATTCTGGAGCCATTGGCCAGCACAGGGAATGAGCAGGAGAAAGGAACGCTCCGGCTTTCGGATGTAGTCTTTGTACCGGGGCTGGCTTTTGACCGGCAGGGCGGACGTCTTGGCTATGGAAGAGGTTATTATGACCGGTTGCGGGCTTCCTGGCAGCAGAGGTCCACGCTTGCTCGAAAGCCTCCGGTTTGGATCGGTTTGGCATTCAGCCAACAACTGGTTCCTGAAGTACCAATGGATGATCATGATGCCTTTATGGACATGCTGATTACGGAAGATGGCATCATTCGCTGCCGGAAGGAGAATAAACCATGGAGTTAAGCCATTTCAATGAGCAGGGCAGAGCGCGCATGGTGGATGTGAGCGACAAGGAGATTACCAAACGGACAGCGGCTGCGCGCAGCAGTGTCGGGATGGGCCCCGGAACGCTCACAGCGATCAAGGCAGGCCGGATCGGCAAAGGCGATGTACTGGCCGTTGCTCAGGTTGCCGGAATCATGGCGGCCAAAAAAACTGCAGACTGGATTCCCATGTGCCATCCGCTGCCGCTGACCGGTATTGATATCCGCTTCTGGGATAACAACGAAGACCAGCTATATATAGAAGCAACCGTCAAGACAACAGGAAAGACCGGAGTCGAGATGGAAGCGCTGACCGCCGTTTCGGCAGCCGCGCTGACCGTATACGATATGTGCAAGGCGCTGCAGAAGGATATGATTATCGGACCTACACTGCTGGTACAGAAGAGTGGAGGCAAAACCGGAGATTATGCGCTGGAGGAAACAGAACAGCAAGATGCAGGTCAAAGCGCTGATTAAAGGCCGTGAATGCGGCCGTCTATACATAGAATAGTGAGAAGGAGGGACAACCTATGGCGTGGAAAACAGCAATCCTGACGGCCAGCGATAAAGGGGCCAGAGGCGAACGGGAAGACACGAGCGCCCAGGTTATTCGGGAACTGGTGGAAGAGGAGCTAGGTGGCGAGATCGTTGAATACCGGATCGTACCGGATGAACAGGATGAGATTATTGCTGCTCTGATTGAATTAACGGATTATTTCCAGGCGGATTTGGTGCTGACTACCGGTGGCACCGATCTTGCGATTCGTGATGTTACACCTGAGGCGACCCGGCGTGTCATTGAGCGGGAGGTGCCCGGGCTCTCGGAGGCCATGCGGAGCACGGTCATGCAGAAGAACCGGGCGGTTATGCTGTTCCGGGGGATTTGCGGCATACGTGGAAGAACTCTAATCGTGAACCTGCCGGGTACGCCCAAGGGGGTACATGAGAACCTGGCGGCAATTATGGACCAGCTGCCGGAAGCGTTGCTCATGGTAACTGGCCAATACCGGCAATAATGTTTTTTCCTCCGGTCGTGTCACCAAGAATCGTCAGAGATCACTGATGGATGTGTGACATAAGTTATGGTATTATTAATTTATATTAACAATATCATGAACGGACAGAATGAGAAGGAGGAATAACACATGCTAAGTGGTATTGGTGCTCCCGGGATTATTTTACTGGTTATACTGGCACTGCTGCTCTTTGGTCCTAACAAGCTTCCTGAACTGGGACGTGCCGTCGGACGTACCTTCCGTGAGTTTAAGGATGGGGCGCGGGAAATTATCAGTGATCCGGAACCTGTGAAGAAAAGCGAAGCTCCGGCCGCGGCAGCCCCGCAGACGATGGCAGCAGAACTTCCGCAGGACAGACGTCTGCCGGAATAATACTATTTTTCACGCAGGGGCGTTTCTCTCAGTGCTGTTTAGACTGGGCGGCGCCCTTTTTTTGAAAGACAAGAAATAATATGTTTCACGCTATAAATGGTCCTTCTCTTTCTAGTTGGAACGGATGCCTGAAAGCGATGTGTAGTATCGCGGCTTCAATCCCTTATTATTCATACATAGTCATCGGGTGGTGTCAGTCATGTCTCAGGAAGCGGAAGAAATGTCAGTGGTGGATCATTTAACCGAACTGCGCAAGCGGATTATCTATGTGCTTATTGTATTTGTGGCCGGTCTGATTGCAGGGTTATTCGTGGCCAAACCGATCTATCTCTATCTGATTCACGCCGATCAGGCTCAAGGTTTTGTGCTACATGCGTTTTCCTTCTGGGACGGCATCGGAATGTACATGAAAATCGCCATGGCTGTATCGCTGGCCGTGTCTGTGCCGTTCATCGTCTATCAGCTATGGGCATTTATCAGCCCAGGCCTCCGGCCGGTGGAGCGGAGTGCGGCTTTGCGCTACGTCCCTTACGTCTTTATCCTTTTTATTCTGGGCATCGCGTTCGCCTACTATATTGTGTTCCCGATGGCGCTGTCCTTCACCATTACGATTACCCGCAGCATGGGGCTGGAGGAGACCTACGGGATTGCCCAGTATTTCAGCTTTTTATTCAGTCTGGTCATTCCGCTGGCGCTGCTGTTCGAGCTCCCGCTTGTGGTCATGTTCCTGACCAAGCTGAGGATTCTTAATCCGCTGCGTCTGCGTAAAATGCGCCGGTACGCTTATTTTGCACTCGTCTTTATTGCTGTGGTCATCACACCGCCGGATTTCATTTCGGACTTTCTTGTGACGATACCCCTCCTGATCCTGTACGAATTCAGCGTGTTCCTGTCCGCCTTCGTCTACCGCAAGCAACTGGCCATGGACAATGAGCTGGAGGCGAGATATGTCAGGGAAGAGGAGTCCAGGTAGGGGCCTTGGCCGCACCTAGGGAACTGCACCCGGGCACGGCCATAGTCTGGGCTGAATTCTCCCCTCACAAAAGTGGCATATTTTGCCCTCCGGTGGATAGAATGTAAGAGAGTATGGGCCGGACAACCCCTCTGACCATATTTTTCCGCAAAAGCTGGATGATTTTACGTAAAAGACTTGAAATCCGTCTTCAAGTTGAGTATCATAAAAATTGTTGTTAGCACTACAGAGGGTTGAGTGCTAACGCTGATGAAAAACAAGGAAATCACCGGTATCTGCCGCGCTGAGAATCCTATTTTTCATAACTGCCGCTGAAACGCCTAAGCTTCACGGTATCCCAGTTATGTTTTCAAGGTAAACAACATATTTCAAAGGAGGCTATTTTTTCATGATCAAACCACTAGGTGAACGCGTATTGGTAGAACCAAGCGAGCAAGAGCAAACCACTTCTTTCGGGATTGTGCTTCCGGACTCCTCCAAAGAGAAGCCGCAAGAAGGTACAATTATCGCTGTAGGCAGCGGTGTCCTGAAAGACGGAGTACGTGTGCCGCTGGAAGTTAAGGAAGGCGACCGCGTGCTGTTCTCGAAATATGCCGGAACTGAAATTAAATACGAAGGCAAAGAATATTTGATTATGAAGGAAAGCGACATTCACGCGATTCTCGACTAATCGGATAGCCTTTCATAAGTGATAACCGAATATACTTACCAAACAAGCCTATGCTTTCGAAGCAAGTTTTGCACGATGTGTAGACGATGAAGTACAGCTCACAAAACTTTTAGGAGGTTAACAACACAATGGCAAAAGAAATTAAATTCAGTGAAGATGCCCGCCGCGCAATGCTGCGTGGGGTTGATGCTTTGGCAAATGCTGTAAAGGTTACACTTGGACCAAAAGGCCGCAACGTGGTGCTGGAGAAGAAATTCGGCAGCCCGCTCATCACTAACGATGGTGTAACTATCGCTAAGGAAATCGAACTGGAAGATGCTTTTGAGAACATGGGCGCACAGCTCGTCAAAGAAGTAGCTACCAAGACTAACGATGTAGCCGGTGACGGTACTACAACTGCAACGGTTCTGGCTCAAGCGATGATCCGCGAAGGTCTGAAGAACGTTACTGCAGGCGCTAACCCAATGGTTATGCGTAAAGGTATCGACAAAGCGGTTAAAGCTGCTGTAGCTGAGCTGCAAAAGATCGCAAAACCAATTGAAGATTCCCAGTCTATCGCACAAGTAGCTGCTATCTCCGCTGCTGACGACGAAGTGGGCCAACTGATTGCTGAAGCTATGGAAAAAGTGGGCAAAGACGGTGTTATCACCGTTGAAGAATCCCGTGGCTTCCTTACTGAGCTTGAAGTGGTAGAAGGCATGCAGTTCGACCGCGGTTACATTTCCCCGTACATGATTACAGATACGGACAAAATGGAAGCTGTTCTGGAGAACCCGTACATCCTGATCACCGACAAAAAGATCAGCAGCACACAGGAAATCCTGCCATTGCTCGAAAAGATCGTACAGCAGGCACGTCCGCTGGTAATCATCGCTGAAGATATTGAAGGCGAAGCTCAAGCCATGCTGATCGTGAACAAACTGCGCGGAACCTTCAACGCTGTAGCTGTCAAAGCTCCTGGCTTCGGCGACCGTCGTGAAGCTATGCTGCAGGACATCGCTGCTCTGACAGGCGGCCAAGTGATCACTGAGAAGCTCGGTCTGGACCTGAAGAGCACTACTGTGGAACAACTGGGTAATGCCCGTCAAGTACGCGTAACCAAAGAAAACACTACTATTGTAGACGGCAGTGGCGACAAAGCGGACATCAATGCACGCGTAAGCCAAATCCGTTCCCAACTGGAAGAAACTACTTCCGAGTTCGACAAAGAAAAACTGCAAGAACGTCTGGCTAAATTGGCTGGCGGCGTAGCTGTTGTCAAAGTTGGCGCTGCAACTGAAACTGAATTGAAAGAGCGCAAACTGCGCATCGAAGACGCCCTGAACGCAACCCGCGCTGCGGTTGAAGAAGGTATCGTTTCCGGTGGTGGTACAGCTCTTATAAACGTATATGCTGCTGTAGCTGCTGTTGTAGCTGAAGGCGACGAAAGAACTGGCGTTAACCTCGTGCTGCGCGCGCTCGAAGAGCCAGTCCGTACTATCGCTACTAACGCTGGTCAAGAAGGATCCGTTATCGTGGACCGCTTGAAAAAAGAAGCTGTAGGTATCGGCTACAACGCTGCTACCGATGAGTGGGTGAACATGTTCGAAGCAGGGATCGTTGACCCTGCCAAAGTAACCCGTTACGCGCTGCAGAACGCAGCATCCGTAGCTGCAATGTTCCTGACTACCGAAGCGGTTATCGCTGACAAGCCAGAGCCTGAAAAAGGCGGCGGTATGCCGGATATGGGCGGCATGGGCGGTATGGGCGGCATGATGTAATGAAGTCATTATCGAAGTAATTCGATGATGATCGACCATTGCATGACCTCATAGTGTAAAAATGAGAGACCTTTCAAGAGTTCATTGAACTTTTGGGAGGTCTCTCATTATTTTTGATAAACAAGTTATCGGAACTGGAGTTCTATTTAGGTGCTTCAATCTAACTCTTGATCTAAAAGAGGTTTTACTAAACGACGCACTTCGTCAGTTGATGTGGTATTCATTAGTTGGTCTCTTAGTTCGCCTGCGCCTCTAAATCCACGAACATAGATTTTGAAATAGCGAAGAAGTGGTCTAAATGAACGTGGCAGGGTTTCTGTTGAATATTTATCGTGAAGATCCAACTGCAAAAGAAGTAAATTGAGAAAATCCTTCGCGCTATGTTCTTTAGATTCTTTCTCAAAAGCAAACGGATTGGTGAAAATGCCGCGGCCAATCATGACACCATCAACGTCGTATTGTTCTACTAATTGTAATCCTGTTGCGCGGTCGGGAATATCTCCATTAATGGTTAACAACGTATTTGGAGCAATTTCATCGCGTAATTTTTTTATATCAGGAATTAGTTCCCAGTGTGCATCTACTTTACTCTTCTCTTTTTTTGTACGAAGGTGAATGGAAAGATTCGCAATATCTTGTTTCAATATATGTCCTAACCAATCGCGCCACTCGTCAATATTAGAGTAACCCAATCTTGTTTTAACACTAACCGGCAATCCACCTGCTTTTGCTGCTTGAATAATTTCTGCTGCAACTTCAGGATGGCGTATTAATCCAGCCCCTTTTCCACTGGATGCGGCGTTTTGTACTGGGCATCCCATGTTTATATCGATACCACGAAAACCAAGTTTTTTCATATCCATACTCATCTGTTCAAAAAGTGCAGGTTTATTGCCCCAAATATGAGCGACAATCGGTTGCTCATCATCTGTGAACATTAATCGGCCACCTACATTTTCTTTTCCAACAGGGTGACAATAATTTTCTGTACTTGTGAATTCCGTGAAAAATACGTCAGGTGTTGCAGCTTCTCTAATGACCTGACGAAATACAATATCTGTGACATCTTCCATTGGAGCTAATATAAAAAACGGCTTTGGTAGATCCATCCAAAAGTTTGATTCCATCTGTTATCTTCTCCTGTTGCAACATATAAAAACGATATAATCTATAGCAAAGTCTTTTACCCATCATACATAGTATCATTATTTTTCGTTTGATGCACAGAATCAATTGTGTGAGCGACAGACATATTGGAGTGTGATTTGGCGTGAGAGTGATATAGATTCCAATCCTGCAACCTGTCGAAAACACATGCAAACAGTGTGGTAGTATAGGCGGTATGATGTAAGACAACGAAAACCCCCTTGCGCCAGCAGGGGGGTTCGTCTTAAGCATCAGCAATGAGAGGTTTTATATTCGTTCTCCGAACTTTTGAGAAGCCTCTTTTTTATTAGTTTTTGTGGTTTACATATTAGCTGCAACAAGAAAATAAGTATTCGTCTCCTTATCCATATTAAATTCTAGATAAACTCT
Source organism: Paenibacillus sp. P3E (assembly GCF_001909045.1). Classification (NCBI taxonomy): domain Bacteria; kingdom Bacillati; phylum Bacillota; class Bacilli; order Caryophanales; family Paenibacillaceae; genus Paenibacillus; species Paenibacillus sp. P3E. Next base: position 45,696 of record NZ_LVWH01000185.1, read on the forward strand.
GAATTTAGAAATAAAGAAACCAGGTAATTCTATTTTATAACACAGGGTAGTATAGGTAGCACCTTTATCAGAGTGGTCCGAATCAAAGCTTACTCCACTAAGTGTTGCGCTCTTTAGAATATCTGCATATTTCGTAATAGTTTCACTATCATTGTTTTTGATATCCAAGGCTACTGCTTTGGCAAAATTATCCTTTGATCTTTTTTTGTAACCCATATCATAGTCATTTAAATCATCGATGACGTACTTATCAACTAGAGCATTCATATCTGAGTTTGATCCAGAGGATAGGGCTTTTCCGTAAGCTTGGATAAAAGCCAACCCTATGGATTTATTTTTTTCACCTGAAGCTGTGAGATCATGATTAGCAGGTAATGAGAGAAGCCCACTTGGAAGGCTGCTTGGCTGGGATGCCGGTGCAGCAGTTGCAGTTGGTGTTGTTGTTGCAGTTGGTGTTATTGCTGCTGGTGTTGTTGTTGCAGTTGTAGTTGGCGAAGCGTCGTTGTAAGGTTCTCCTGCATTGTCACCGCCCGTGGTTGTAATGGCAACTGTTTTGCTGCTGCCATTCCATAGGACATTCGCATTCATTGCTTCACCTACTGCCTTTGCGGGAAGGTAGGTAGAACCATTGTAGACGAGAGGCGAAATTTTATTTCCATTAGCATCTTTAGGTGTCCAGGAAGCCCCATTTACAGTGAATTTAATAGTACTATTCAGGTAAGCCTGGACTACGGAAACCCCGTTGGAAGCGTAGACCCCAACCGCCCCACATAGTAATCCGGTAACCAAAATGGAAGAGACAAACACTTTTTTCGAAATAGTCATTAAAATTAATCCTCCTAAATTA